>DFFQ01000080.1 GCA_002371025.1 Lachnospiraceae bacterium UBA3772
TCCAAATATACCGCGGCTTTTTGCTACGGCATCAAGAGATGTAAAATCACGTTCTTTATATAGATTTACGATTCCGTTAAACATATGTTTCTCTCTTTATTTAAGCTGTTCTTTAACTAGTTCTAAAACCTTATTCATTGCATCTTCATATGTGAGATCCGTTTCAAAACCTGCTGCTCTGATATGGCCACCACCACCAAATGTTGTAGCGATGCTGCTTACATCCACATAATTCTTGGCACGAAGGCTAAACTTATAAGTTTTCTTTGTAAGCTGATAAGTAAATACTGCAACTTCAACACCATCTGTAAGTCTTAACTGTTCTACAATACCTTCTGTATCCATAGTAGTACAGCCAAATTCTTTAAACATCTCTTTAGAGATGAAACCGCTTATTACTTTTCCTTCAAAATGAAGATTTGATTCCAATATACACCTGGCCATAAGAAGATTTTGCTTATAGCTCTTTTTATAAAATGTTTCATCGATTATATAAGCTGTATTTACACCTTTTTCAATGAGACGTCCTGCTGTCTCCATGGTCTTTCTTGATGTGGAACTATATTTAAATACACCTGTATCATGAACCATACCAAGATAAAGACATTCAGCTGTGTTCTTTGATATTTTGTCCATATCAAGCATATCAGCTATAACTTCACAACAACTTGAAGCATCTGCATCTACATAGCAATAATCTCCAAATCCAGTATTGCTTACATGATGATCAAGACAGACTGTAGTTATTGCAGTTGAAAAAACTTCTGCAAAATCTCCATGTCTATCAGTATCCGAAGCATCTACTGAAATTGAAAGATCATAATGGAACTTATCTTTAAGACTATGCTTAATCTTTTTAGCTCCATTTAAAAATTTAAAATCATTAGAAAATTTATCGGAATAAACATGGACCGTTTTTTCTTTAAAATTTTCAGTTATATAATTATAAAGTGAAAGCAAGGATCCAATACAATCTCCATCCGGTCTCATATGACCAAGAATGGAAATTGTATCAGCAGCCTCGATCAATTTTAAAAATCTTCTGGATTTTTCTTTAACATCACTTTGCATTTAATTTTCCTCTTCGACTTCTCCATTCTCATTTCGAAGTTCAGCTTCTGCCTCATCCTTTTCTCTGATAGGCTTCATTATCTCATCAATCTTATGAGACATGTCTACACCATACTGAATAGAATGATCTAAAACAAAATTAATCTCTGGTGTGTTTCTTAAATTAAGTGTTGATGCAAGACATTTACGGATATAACCCTTAGCTGCATTAAGTCCCTTAAGAGTCTCTTTCTGTTCTTCAGGATCAGCTAATACACTTACAAATGCCTTACATTCCTTAAGATCTTTAGTTACTTCAACTTTAACAATTGAAGTCATAATATTTATACGTGGATCCTTCAGCTCATATGAAACAATATGGCTGAGGACGCGCTGAACATCAGAGTTCACGCGCTCACCTCTATGGTTATTTGTCCTCATTAATTAACCTCTGAATTATTTTCTAGGAACCTCTACCATCTTATAAACTTCGATCTGGTCACCTTCGCGAAGATCACTAAAGCCTTCAAACACGATACCACATTCGTATCCTGCCTTAACTTCCTTAGCATCATCTTTAAAACGCTTAAGAGATCCAATCTCACCTTCAAAGATAAGGTCCTTACCTCTTGTGATACGAGCCTTAGCTTCTCTTTCAACAGAACCGTCAAGTACGTAGCTACCTGCGATAATACCAACGCCTGAAGCCTTATATGTCTGACGAACTTCAGCATGACCGATAACCTTTTCTTCATAGATAGGATCAAGCATGCCCTTCATAGCTGACTCAATATCATCTATAACATTATAAATAACTTTATAAAGACGAAGATCTACATGTTCCTGATCCGCAAGAGATTTAGCCTGTGTATCAGGTCTTACATTAAATCCGATAACAAGTGCCTTTGATGCTGAAGCAAGAACAATATCTGACTCATTGATAGCACCAACACCTGAATGGATACATTTAATAACTATCTCATCATTTGAAAGCTTAAGAAGACTCTGCTTAACTGCTTCTACAGAACCCTGAACATCCGCTTTGATAATGATGTTGAATTCCTTTAATGAGCCTTCCTTCATCTGATCGAAGATGTCTGAAAGTGATACGTTCTTCTTTGTCTCAGCAATAAGATTTTCCTTACCACGAGTGATAAATGCTTCTGAAATCTGTCTTGCTTCCTTATCTGTATCTGTACTTACAAATGTATCTCCGGCATATGGAACCCCTGAAAGACCAATGATCTCAACAGGCATTGAAGGTGTAGCTGCTTTAAGGTCTCTATGTTTATCATCGATCATAGCTCTTACACGGCCATTAAATTCACCGATAGCGATGTAATCTCCAACATGTAATGTACCCTTCTGAACAAGAAGAGTTGCAACAGGTCCACGGCCCTTATCAAGCTTAGCTTCGATAACAATACCTCTTGCCTTACGATCTTTATTAGCTTTAAGCTCAAGAACTTCTGAAGTAAGGAGGATCATATCAAGAAGGTTATCGATACCTTCACCTGTATGAGCTGAAACTGGACAGAATACTGTGCTTCCACCCCAATCTTCAGCGATAAGTCCATACTCACTAAGTTCTCTCTTTACTTTATCAATATCTGCATTTGGTTTATCAATCTTATTAACTGCAACGATGATTTCAATTCCGGCAGCCTTAGCATGGTTGATAGCTTCAACTGTCTGTGGCATAACACCGTCATCAGCTGCTACAACAAGGATTGCGATATCTGTTGATTTTGCACCACGAAGTCTCATAGCTGTAAATGCTTCGTGTCCAGGTGTATCAAGGAAAGTGATAGTTTCACCACTTTCAACCTTAACTGAAGAAGCACCGATTGCCTGTGTGATACCACCAGCTTCGCCCTCAGTTACATTTGTTTTTCTAATGGCATCAAGAAGAGATGTTTTACCGTGGTCAACGTGACCCATAACACATACTACAGGAGGTCTTGTTGTAAGAGTATCATCTGCATCTTCGATATCTCTTAAAGCTTCCTCAACTATATCAATCTTCTTTTCTGGCTCAGCGATATAATTATATTCAAGTGCAATATTCTCAGCATCATCATAAGAAATCTCAGAATTTACAGTATACATCTTGCCTGACATAAAGAGCTTCTTGATAAGCTGATTAACAGGAGTCTTGATCTTATCAGCAAGTTCGCCGATTGTAAGACTTTCTGGGAGCTCAATTGACTTGATTGTTGGCTCTTCAGGTGCCTTTGGCTGTGGTCTCTGATTATTATTCTGATTATTTCTGTTATGATTATTATTTCTGTTGTTATTATTAAATCTGTTATTATTGTTTCTGTTACCCTGGTTCTGACCCTGGTTTCTATTCTGGTTCTGATTATTGTTTCTGTTGCCCTGATTCTGACCCTGGTTATTATTTCTATTGCCCTGATTCTGAGGCTGATTATTATTTCTATTGCCCTGGTTCTGGCCCTGATTTCTATTCTGATTCTGAGGCTGATTGTTATTCTTACCGGCTTCCCTAGGAAGTGGCTTATTCTTCTTCTCCTCATGTTCCTTCTTAGCCAGCATTGTAAGACGATCAACCTTTGATGCGTCTTTCTTTGCAGAATCTTTATTTGAAACCTCTTTCTTTGAAGCATTTTTCTTTGCTTCATGCTTTTCATCTGAAGTTTTCTTCACTTCCGCTTTTGGCTCAGACTTAACCTCAGCTTTTGGAGCTTCCTTCTTAATTTCTTCTTTCTTTGGCTCCTCTTTACGAGGCTCTTCTTTTTTTACTTCTTCCTTCTTATCAGATCTCTTAATATTAAATCTTTCATAAATGAAATCTATAAGATCATCGCTTACTGAACTCATTGTTTTAAGGCCTGGTTTCCTCTCACTAAGCATCTCAATAAGTTCACTACTTGATATTTTTTTATTTAAATCTGTCGATAACTGTTTTGCTAATTCGTGTACTCGCAATGGCTTACACCTCCTGATCTTTTATGCCGAACTTTTTAACAAACTGCTTTCCGAACCCTTCATCTACGATTGCAAGACATGTTCTGTCTCCCTTGCCTATCATATGTCCAATGATATCCTGTGTGCCATATACAACATAAGGAATTCCATAAAAATCACATTTGTTTATAAATTTCTTTTTAGTATTATCTGATGCATCTTCTGTGATAAGCACAAAATATGCTTTGCCTTTAATAATCGCTTCCTCTGTCATAAAGCCACCTGATGCAACCTTACCAGCCTTAGCACATATTCCAAGCAATCCAAGTTTGTTATCTATCAATTAAATCAGCTCCTTAAGAAGTTCTTCTTTTACAGTCTCACTAATCTTCTTTTGCTTAAATGCTTTTTCTATACACTTTTCATTTCTGCAAAGGTAAGCCCCGCGGCCATTTAACCTTCCTGTTTCATCAAAAGATTTATCGCCGGTTGAACTTACAACTACTCTCAGTAATTCTTTCTTAGGTTTTGACTCGTTACATGCTATGCATTTACGAAGAGGAATCTTCTTTACCTTCATTTTTTTAACTCATTTCTAAAATTCAGCATAATGCCTGTTAATAGTTACTATAATTACTCGTCAATTGATTCTGTATCCTCTGAATAATCTGAATCATCTGTATCTTCAAAATCTCCTGCAGCTTCTTCAAGCTCTCTTTCCTGAGATTCTGACTTAATATCAATCTTATAACCAGTAAGTCTGGCAGCAAGTCTGGCATTCTGACCTTCCTTACCGATTGCAAGTGATAACTGGAAGTCTGGAACTACAACTCTTGCAGCCTTTTCTTCTGGATCTACAGTTACAGAAACAACCTTAGATGGTGAAAGCGCATGCTCAATATAGATAGCAGGATCTTCATTATATTCAATGATATCGATCTTTTCTCCATTAAGCTCATCTACGATTGTATTAACACGCTGTCCATTGAGGCCTACACATGCTCCAACAGCATCTACTTTATCATTATTAGACTTAACAGCGATCTTGGTACGTGAACCTGCTTCTCTTGAAACAGACATAATCTCTACTGTTCCATCTTCAACTTCTGAAACTTCTCTCTCAAAAAGTCTCTTAACAAGTTCTGGATGAGTTCTAGAAACCATGATTCTAAATCCACCCTTAAGATTCTTCTTAACTTCTACTACATAAAGATGGATCCTGTCGCCTCTTTCATAGAATTCTCCAGGAATCATCTCTTTTTCATTTAAGATAGTATCTGTTCTTTCATCAAGGCTTACACTTAAATTATTACCGATAAATTTCTGAACAACGCCAGTGATGATATCATGCTCTTTATCCTTATATCTATCAAATTCAGCTGTTCTTTCACCTTCCTTGATAGCCTGAACGATAATACCTCTTGCTTTCTGAGCAGCTATACGTCCGAAATCTCTTGTTGTAATCTCAACAGGAACTTCATCATCGATATTATAATTAGGATCAATCTTTCTTGCTTCCTCAACTGTCATCTCTGATCTTGAATCATATACTTCTTCAACAACAAGCTTATGAGCGAAAACCTTGATTTCTCCTGTCTCTCTATCCATATGAACTGAGAAATCAGTATCCTTACCAAAATCCTTTTCACATGCAGAGTAAAGAGATTTCTCAATAGCTTCCATGATATCGTCTTTGCTTATATTCTTCTCTTTCTCAAGTGCATCAAGTGCATCCATAATCTCTTTCATTTTTCTAAATCCCTCCTTAGATTATTCCTTCTCTTCTTCGACAAAAGCGAGCTTAATCCCTGAAACATCTTCTTTTGAAAATGTTACCTCTTCTTCATCGACAGTAATTATTATTTCTTTTTCATTATAACCTTTAAGTGTTCCTTCAAATTCCTTAGCACCATTGACTGGCTTATAGGTTTTAAGTTCTACGAGACGGCCAATACTATGCCTGAAATCATTCTCTGTTTTCAGAGGTCTTGTAAGTCCAGGTGAACTAACCTCTAATGTGTACGCATCCGATATAAAGTTCTCTTCATCAAGTTTCGGATCAAGGGCTCTGCTTACATTTACACAATCTGAAATGTCAATTGGACCATCTTTAAAGATGAATACTCTAAGATAGAAGTCCTTCCCTTCTTTCACGTAAACCACATCCCAAAGCTTAAGCCCCAACTCATTAAGGATTGGATCTACCAGCTCTGTAGTACGCTTTTCAATTTCTGTTTTTTTCAAAGCACATACCGCCTTTTTAAAAAATTTGCCCCTAACAATATTAAAGAGTGGGTTCGTTTTCCGAACCCACTCTAGTAATTAATTAGTTAAGCTATATTTATATTAGCATAGATTATTTAAATTGCAAGCATTTTTTGATAAAAAACCAGTAAATATGCGGTTTTTTACAGATTTTTATACTTTTTTAGAGCTCAATAAGCTCTTTTGGAGAATTTGAATAGCGAACATATCCATCTTCAGTAACAACGCCCATGTCCTCAATTCTAACCCCAAACTTACCTGGAAGATAAATTCCTGGTTCAACAGTTTCGATCATACCTGGTTTAAGTATTGTCTCATCTCTCATATTAAGCGCTGGACTTTCATGGATGAAAAGGCCTACACTATGACCAAGCCCATGACCGAAAAACTTACCGTAACCTTTACTTTCAATATAATCTCTGGCAACCTTATCAGCTTCCTTGCACATCATTCCAGGATGAATTGCTTCCTCAGCCATTTCATTTGCTTTAAGAACTATATTATAAATCTCTTTTTGTTCATCACTGGCTTTACCACATACAACAGTTCTTGTCATATCAGAGCAGTAACCATTATATAAACATCCAAAATCCATTGTGATAAAATCCCCATTTTCAATCTTCTTTTCACTAGGGATAGCATGTGGCATTGAACTATGAATACCTGATGCAACAATTGTATCAAAAGAAAATCCGGCAGCGCCATGACGTTTCATGCTATATTCAAGTTCACATGCAATTTCAAGTTCTGTCATACCAGGCTTAATTATACCAAGAATATCGGAAAACGCCATGTCACCAATTTCTTCAGCCTTTTTAAGATATGAAAGTTCTTCCTCTGTCTTAATACTTCTTACTTTTAAAAGAGCATCTTTTACAGGGACGAATTCTTCAAGCCCTTTAAGATTATTAAGGTAGTCTGAATAATCCGAAACCAGCATTGATCTGTCTTCAAATCCCATAACCTTTATATTTTCAAGTTCTATAATATCATTAATGGTATTAAGAAGAGGATTTTCACGATTATACTCAACTACTCTAAAATCAGATTCTTCTTTAGCAGCTTCAGTATATCTTGAGTCAACAATAAGAGTCCTTGTATTTCTTGTAATAACAAGTGTTCCCTCACCGCCTCTGAATTTAGAGAAATATCTAAGATTATAACCATCTGTTACAAGGATGGCATCTACTTTTAATTCATCTAATAAAGCATTAAATTCCATAATAACACTCCGTAATAAAAATCCCCTGATTAATTCCTAATCAGGGGAAATATAATTATTTAATAATCAAATCATTGATTAAAATTAGCCATTGATCTGAGCTGCAACTTCTGCTGCGAAGTCTTCATTCTTCTTCTCAAGACCTTCACCTGTTTCAAAACGAACAAAGCTCTTGATTTCGAATGTGCAACCATTATCCTTAGCAACCTTAGCAACATACTGACCAACTGATTCTTTATCTTCAGCCTTAACGTATGCCTGATCTACTAAGCAGATTTCCTTAAGGTGCTTGTTGAAACGACCATCAACGAGACCGTTGAAGATCTTATTCTCAACATACTCAGCCTTGTGAGTATTAGCAATATCTCTAAGAACCTGAACGCCTTCATTTGAAAGGAAATTGAAGAGATACTTATCATTCTTCTTCTCAGCTATAACAGCCTTGTCTTCATCAGACATAGCTGAACCAGCAACTGCCTCATCTAAAACTGCGTTAAGAAGTGGCTTTGGAAGAGTTGCAGGATCATTGATAGCTGAATCAACGATGATTTCCTTTTCCTTATCAAGTGATTCCTGTGACATTTCATTTCTGCTTACGAATGAAGGATTCATAGCTGCGATCTGCATTGCTACATTCTTCATAGCTTCCTGTACAGCATCTGTGTAATTATCACAAACAGCTTCTACAAGAACACCAATCTTACCACCCATATGGATGTATGATGCAACTGCATCACCTGTTAATGACTCAAAACGACGGATTGTAAGATTTTCACCAATCTTAGCAACCATAGCTTTGTGGTGCTCTTCAACTGTAGCTGAAGAATCAATATCTGATGTAGCAGCAAGGAATGCAGCCATATCAGCATAGTCATTATTGTTGATCTGTGTTGCAAGACCATTTACATAGTTCTGGAAAACTTCGTTCTTAGCAACGAAGTCTGTTTCTGAATTAACTTCGATGATTGTTGCCTTCTTAGCATCATCTGAAACAACTGTTGTTACGATACCTTCAGCAGCGATACGTCCAGCCTTCTTCTCTGCAGTTGCAAGACCTTTCTTACGAAGGAATTCTACAGCAGCCTGTACATCACCATCTGTCTCTGCAAGAGCCTTCTTGCAGTCCATCATACCAGCACCAGTCATCTCTCTTAAATCTTTAACGTCCTTAGCTGTAATTGCCATCTTAATATCCTCCTAAAAACTGATTATAAATTACTCTGTAACTTCTTCTGACTCAGCTGAATCAAGTGAAGCTTCATCAGCACCCTGGTTAGCTTCGATAACAGCATCAGCAAGCTTTGAAACGATAAGCTTTACTGCACGGATAGCGTCATCATTACCTGGGATAACATAATCAAGTTCTTCTGGATCGCAGTTTGTATCTGCAATACCGATGATAGGGATGTTAAGAGCCTTAGCTTCCTGAACGCAGATTCTTTCCTTACGTGGGTCAACGATGAAGATCATATCTGGGATCTTCTTCATATCCTTGATACCACCAATATTCTTCTGAAGCTTGTCCATTTCCTTCTTAATCTCAACAACTTCTTTCTTAGGAAGAACATCAAATGTTCCATCTTCAGCCATCTTCTCATACTTCTTTAAAGTTTCGATTCTTGACTTGATTGTTCTGAAGTTTGTGAGCATACCACCGAGCCATCTCTGGTTAACATAGTACATACCACAACGCTCTGCTTCTGACTGGATCGAATCCTGAGCCTGCTTCTTTGTAC
>DFFQ01000114.1 GCA_002371025.1 Lachnospiraceae bacterium UBA3772
ATCTTTTCTTTTGACTTTACTAATTTCCTGTAATGCTTTAGGACTAGTAACACTAACTCCTAAGCCAAATACCAAACCGCAAAGCAAAACAATTATGACTACAGATATTTTTTGTGCAACATATAGACTTTGTTCTTCACTTATATCTTCTTTTAGATACAGTTCCTTTAGTTTTCGGTTAGTTTTTGTATTTCTACTAATTAGTTTTCTTGGTAATTTATCAGTTATCCAAAGCGATGTCGGATACAGTATTTTTAATCTGTGTTTTTTACTGTCTAGTTTTTTCACATACTTTGATTTGTATCTGCATGTTATTAACAATATCAACATCAATATTATTAATCCGACTATATTAAACCAAACCATATATCCCCCTCAGTTTACAATTCTACATCTATTATCTTTTCTCCCCATAAATATGAAGCTACGTATGCAGCTAAGCAACCTGTCATTATTACATTGCCTAGAATCGTTTTATGCATAACATCTAAAAATCCCGGTGAAGCAAATGTGACATACAGCATAATAAAAATCGGTATTCCCATCATCACTTTTTGTTCTAATCTCTTTGCGTTCATAGACAATTTAATTTCTTCTTTTATCTCTTCTTTTAAAGTTATTGTTTCACATACATTTTTAATGATGTCTCTCATATTACCACCCGTTCTCTTAGCTATTGAGAATGTCTGATGAAACGTTCTAATGCTATCAATCTCATACCTGTCTGCAAAATCTGCAATGATTTTTTCTATATTCACATTCAGTTTTAATCTAGACTTTATTAGCCTCATTTCTTTTCCTATAATGCTATTCTTTCCATATATCTGGACTATTTCCTTGTAACTTTCTACGAAAGCATTTTCTATGGAATATCCTGTCTGCATTAAATCAGAAACAGCAGTTAACATGTCTCTAAATTGAAGTTCAATTTTTCTCATTTGGTTTTTATATAATTTCTTTTTAATCGTCTTATACACCAAAACTCCCAATGGAGAAATTAATAATCCCATCCATAGATTTCCGTAAAACATTCTGGATACAAGCATCAATCCTAGAATAATACATACGGCAGAAATGATATTTTGTTTTAGGGTTAATTTGAAATACTTATATTCCATTTACTTACACCTCATATCCAAGTAGCTTTTCACTATGCAAAAGTTTGTCCGTTATTTTTTTAAGTTCTAATCCATCATTACTATTTTTTAATTCAAAAAGTTTTCTTAAAACTAATTCACCGTCTTCTATCCCTACTACTTCATCTATCTCCAAAACCTTCCTGCTTTTATCTTTCATCCTTCCCAAATGAATCAAAATATCTATTCCAGAAGATATTTGAGAGCGAATTGCAAGTAAAGGCATTTCAATTCCCATAAGCACCATCGTCTCAAGTCTTGCCAACATATCTTTCGGTGAGTTCGCATGACCGGTACTCATAGATCCATCATGTCCTGTATTCATCGCTTGCAACATGTCTAATGCTTCCGGCCCTCTTACTTCTCCTACAATTATTCTGTCTGGTCTCATTCGCAGCGAAGTCTTAATCAAATCTCTAATACTAATTTCGCTAGTACCTTCGTCGGTTGAACTTCTCGTCTCTAAACTGATCAAGTTTTTTATATTTTTTAATTGCAGCTCCGCCGAATCCTCTATAGTAATAACTCTTTCATCACTTTCAATATAATTGGAAAGTGCGTTTAGGAAAGTTGTTTTACCAGATCCCGTTCCACCGCTTACAAAAATATTGTATCCAGCCTTCACTAGGATTTTTAAAAAATCAGCCGCTTCCCTTGTTATTGATTTCCATCTTATTAGTTTTTCCATATCGATAGCTTCGACGGGAAATTTTCTAATTGTTACTACCGCCCCCGACAAAGACACTGGCGGCAACACCACATTCACTCTCGAACCATCTTCTAATCTTGTATCAACAATTGGATTTGCTTGATTCACTCTTTTGTTTGTCTTTCCGACAATCTGTTGAATCACATCATTTAATCTACTAGGCGATGGGTAACAATGGTCAATTTGCTTTATTTCGCCATCTCTTTCAATAAAAATATTCTTAGAACCATTTATCATTATTTCTGTAATGCTTTCATCCTCTAGTAATTCTTCAACCACTCCTAATCCTCTTATCGAATTGTAAATATCACGGTGTATTTTGTATCTTTCATTTATCGACAACTGATGAATGTTATAATTTTCCTCAATCCTTTGATCTATTATTTCATGTAATTCTTCTTCATCTGGATCTCGAGTCATATCTATCATTTCAATGACTTGATTTCTTATTTCCTCTATATTCTCAAACTTCATCACTATACACTTGGCTTAAGCAACGCTCTCACATAGTCTCCCACATTCCCAAGGCCTATGGTCTCAATCCATCTCTCCTCCATATAATTATTATCTGGCTTTGGTGCTTTTGTTTTGATAATTTTATCTAACAGTTTTTCTTTGTCGCTCTGTAAAATCACCGTTTCTATTTTGTTAATCTTCATCTCGGAAAGTTTATCATCAACTGTTGGCATAAAAATTTGATCACAGTAGTCAAGCATCGACAACAAGTCGCCTATCATATCTCCTATATCAAGCACTATATATTCATAACTTGTGACGGATGAAAGATGATTTAATAATTTCTTCCACTCTTCTGTGGTAGTTTCTCTTAAATCTCTTGCGTAATAAATTGGTGACACATAATCTAGCGAGTTTATTTTTTGCACTATTGCTTGAAGTTTGATTGAAACAGTATCCGGATTTTGTTTATAGTAATACATTAAATCCGCAAGATTTCCTGGGCTAGATAATTCCAATTCATTTTGGAAAACAGCAAACTCTTCAAAGCTTATAAATAAAGTTTTATGTCCCTCAGAAAGAATTTGAGCAAGCGCCAGTGCGAATGTCGTCTTTCCCGATCTCCCAACCGGCGAATAAACTCCTATTACTTTTGCTTCACCTTTGGTTACAACTAGCGACTCTTTATCACTTTCAATTTCGATAAATCGTTCTAGTACTTCTCTTACTATATTTTCTGCTGATTTAAATTTGTATATGGACTGATATTTTGAATACTCCAAGGGAAGTGTTCCCTCAGACAAAAGGATAATCTCTTTTATATCAGCTTGTTCGATCTCCTCGTTAAAGTCAGTCGCTGATATCAAGAGCATCTCAACTTTTTCTTTTTTTAGAAATTGGATTAGTTTAGATTTTTCTGTGAAAGTAACAGTTTGAAATGGAATATCTTTTTTTCTTGTAAAGTAATCCATTAATAGATTAGCATATTGTTTTTCTTCATCAAAAATAACTAGTGTTCT
>DFFQ01000116.1 GCA_002371025.1 Lachnospiraceae bacterium UBA3772
TAATTGATGTTATTCTGTCTATGTAATTTAGGCTGAGGACGTTGGCTCTTCTTATCTTTCTGCTGAGAATTTCCTTCAGACTTTTTCTTCATAGTCTTTTGTTCCTTCTCGAATCTCATTGCTGTCTTAGCCTTGTCAGGCTGTGCCACAGCACCTGCAACCTTGCTTTTCTGAGGGCGTGAAGAATGACTTCTGTGCATATTGCTTCTTTCATCATCATCTTCATCCTTATCTTTCGCGAAACCGGCATTCTTACTATATCCATCGCGAGGTATAAATCCATCTCGAGACTTAAATCCACCATTACCATTACTATTTCTGTCACGGTAAGATGGTTTTCCTTCGCCATCTCTTCTATATGAAGGTCTTCCTTCACCATCTTTTTTATAAGAAGGTCTTCCTTCACCATCTCTTTTTACAAATGGTCTTCCTTCGCCATTTCCATCTCTGGATCCGCGATAAGGCTTTCCATCTTTGTTACCACGGTAAGAATTTCTATCAGAAGAATTTCTATCGAAAAACTGTTTCTTATCCGTATTTCTCTCGCGGCCGGATTCGTTAGTTCCCTGAGTCTGCACTTTTTTCTCCTTCGTTTTTCATTAAAAAACTATTTTAAAATATTTTTTTCTAGAGATTTATTCTCTTATACTCAACGGTCACATTTTACTTTAATAAAGCAATTACCGTCAATCATTTTTTTAACTTTTTAGCTGTTTTTTTTGAATAAATTCACTTGCTCTTAACCATCTCTCTTGCAGTAGCCAGAACATTATCTGTTATCTGCGCTCCTCCTAAGAGACGCGCGATTTCCATGATCTTACCTTCTTCGTCTATCTCCCGGATATCCGTCACAGTTTTTTTATCAGTTTCCTCACCCATAACTTTCTTTTCAATGATAAATGAATGATCTGAAACCGATGCAATCTGAGCTAAGTGAGTGATACAGATAACCTGTCTCTTTACAGCAATACGTTTCATCATCTTTCCTACTGCTTCTGCAGTAATTCCGCTGATTCCAGTATCTATCTCATCAAATACAAGGGTAGTCATATCATTATCAGCTGCAAGGCTTGCCTTTATGGCCAGCATTACACGGGATAATTCACCACCTGATGCTACATCCTGAAGAGGCTTTATATCTTCTCCCACGTTGGTAGAAATCATAAAGCATACTTCATCATAACCATCAGCACCAATCTCTTCTTTTTTCTTAAAATCAGTAGTAAATCTTACATCATTAAAATTAAGAAGAAGAAGGGATGATTTTATCTTTTCTGTTAGTGACTTAGCCGCCTCATTCCTCTTAAGAGAAAGATCATCTGCAGCCTTGGTTAATTCTTTATACAGCTTTTCTTTCTTTTGTTTTAATTCAGCAATTATCTCATCATGATTCTTAAGCTTTTCTCTTTCACTTTTAAGTTCTTCTAAAGTGTCCTTAATAAGATCTATGGACTTTCCATATTTCATCTTAAGAGAATTGATAAGATCAAGTCTTTCCTCTGTGTTTCTTAAATCGGCCTCATCAAATTCCATGGAAGACATATAATCTGAAAGTGAACGATTAAAATCATTAAGAAGACTGTCGATATTAGAAAGATACTCTGCTACATTTTCGATGTCCTTATCATATCTGATAAGATCCCTTAAATGAGGCAGATTCCTTGAAATGACATTTCCCGCAGAATTACTGTCATCATATCCTGTCACCCTGTAAATATCATTTAAGACAGAGAGTATGTCCTTTGAAGCATTCATCTTCTTATACTGCTCTTCTAAAGCAGTATCTTCTCCATCTATAAGACAGGCGCTCTCAATCTCAGATATTTCAAAGCTGATGAAATCAAGGCGCTTTGCCATCTCTCCCTCATCCTTTGAAAGTTCATCAAGGTTATCACATACTTCTTTATAATCTTTATAAATATTGCTGACTTTTTCTTTTAGAACAGATATCTCACTGCAGGATGAATCAATTATAGCAAGATGCTTCTTTGGTTTTAACAGAGTTGTACTCTCATGCTGTGCATGGAGATTAATTAAAACCTCTGCCACTTCTCTTAACTTGGTGATGGTAACGCTGTGATCATTTATCCTGTTAGTGGTGCGGCCATTAACAAGACGTCTCTGGATTATAAGCTGTCCCTCACACGGAGTTATATCACTGTCTAATTCCCGAAGAGCTTTCTCACTTTCTGGATCCACCCAAAAGATAAGTTCCACCAGCCCCTCTGCTTCTTTATCACGAAGCAGGGAATTATCGAACCTTCCACCCAGTCCGATACCAATAGAGCCAATGATTATGGATTTTCCGGCACCTGTTTCACCCGTAAGGATGTTAAGTCCATCAGAAAAATCCACAGAAATCTCATCTATAAGAGCGAGATTTTTAATGTGAAGACTCTGTAACATATTTTTACTTTGTCCTTCCCTTTATATAGAAAAATAGAAATCTAATTAAGTGTCATATGAATGGCATCAACTACTGAATCCACAAGAGTCTTTTTACGTACCGCAATGAAAATGGTATCATCTCCTGCAATACATCCTGCAATGCCATCAATATGCATATGGTCAAGTGCTGCCGCAACTGCCATGGCAACCCCTGATACTGTCTTTATCACAACGATATTTTCAGCAGCTTCAACACTGCTTATACCAGTGCGAAGAATCTGTCTATAAGATGCTGCTGAAGTGGAAAGTGACGCCTCTCCAGGAGCATATTTTTGTCTTCCGCTTTCCGATGTGATCTTACGAAGTCTTAATTCTCTTATATCACGGGACACAGTAGCCTGAGTTGTATCAAAACCTTCCTCTGTAAGCTTTGTAGCCAGTTCTTCCTGTGTCTCTATCTCATAATCTGTAATGAGTCTAAGTATTGTTCTTTGTCTATCCCTTTTCATATCCTAAATTTCCTGCTAATTACCTCATAAAAGCTTTCCTCATCAAGTTTGATGAGTTCTAACTCATTTTCTGACCTTCTTATATCTATCTTGTCATTAACCCCTATTTCAAAATTCTTGAAGCCATCAAAACTTACAAGAGCTTCATTTACCTGTGTCTTTCTCTTTTCAATCAGTTCGATCCTTATGGAATCTTCTGCTGAAAATACAACACTCTTTTTTGATAAAGAATGTGGCGCTACAGGAGTAACAAGGATAAGACTTGCCTTAGGACTTACAATAGGACCTCCGGCTGAAAGATTATAACCTGTTGAACCTGTAGGAGTGGATACTATGATTCCGTCCGCCTCATAGGTATCAAAAAATACTTCATTTACAAATATCTTAAATGCCAGTAGTCTCAAGGCCCCCTGACGAGCCACCACCACATCATTAAGAGATGTGAAGTAAGAGTCATTTACTCTTCCATCCAGCATCATACGTTTCTCTATGGTATAGTCCCCATTCATAAGGCGGTAAACCATTTCATCCACCTTAGGAAGATCTACTTCCGTAAGAAAACCTACTGTTCCAAGATTGATACCGATCATAGGGATATATCTTTCTCCCACAGTATGGGCTGCCCTGAGAAGAGTTCCATCTCCTCCAAGAACAATGATGGCATCAAGACTGTCTAAGTCCATCCCCATTTCTTTTGCAGCAGCATCGATATCTTCATTACAGCAGATATAGGCAGAGCCGCCACGAAGGCATATCCTGCTCTTTACATCATTTGCAACTTCCAGTTCTCTATCTTTATTAATATTGGTATAAAGAAGAAAATTCTTTAACTGTTTCATACTCTTTTACTCGGCCTTTTTATCAAGTGTCGCATGACTTTCTTCAACTACTTTATCAACATCTATAACCACTTCTTCTTCAGAAGGTTTCTTCTTTAGATAAGCTAAATATTCGATATTTCCTTCCGGCCCC
>DFFQ01000165.1 GCA_002371025.1 Lachnospiraceae bacterium UBA3772
GGAAACCGAAGAGGAAAGATAAGACAGGTTATGAACCTTATGATAGTCTGGCTGGTTACAGGACTTTGGCACGGGGCTGCCTGGAACTTTATATTATGGGGGGCATATTATTTTATACTCATTATGATTGAGAAGATGGGATTTGAAAAAGTTTTAAAGAAATTACCTTCTGTTTTTGCCAGATTATATTCTTTATTCTTTATAAATCTTGGCTGGGTAATTTTTGCATATGATGACTTTAAAGTGCTTAAAGAAAAAATGGGCAGATTATTCCTTGGAAAAGGACTTTCATTTGCTGGAAACAGTACATGGTTTTATGTAAGGGAATTTTTAATATTCTTTATCATTGCTGGAATCTTTTCCACAGATGTTTTAAAGAAGATAAAGATTAAAAATGAGAATATCAAGACAGTATTATATGTTTTTTTTATACTCACTGTTATGACACTTTCAACAGCATTCCTTGCCGGAGGAGCTTATAATCCTTTTATTTATTTTAGATTCTAGGAGATTGGTATGAGAAAGAGGAATATTATCATTACAATTACATTTTGTTTATATATTCTTATCTTTTCTTTTGGAGTTTTTCTGAAAAAGGATAGGAAGTTTTCTGATCTTGAAAATAGAAATCTGACACAAAAACCTTCTTTATCTTTAAAAAAGGTTAAATCCGGTGAATACACCAAGGAAGTTGAGGATTATCTCTCGGATCAGATTATATTTAAGGACAGTTTGGTTAAATTATCAACTTCGGTGAAGTATTCCTTGGGATATCGACTGATAAATGGTGTATATTTCGAAAATGGTGGAAGATATATAACGGATTTTAGATACGATGAGGCAAAATTATCTAAAAATGTTGGTTATATCAATGACTTTGTGAAAAAGAATATGGATAAATCCTTTTATTTTCTTATGATACCTAATGCTTCATTTTATTATCAGATGGATGTAGATAAACTTCCTTCTGATCCAGAGAGTCTTGCCATAGATTATATAAAGGATAATCTTAATAAAAATGTTAAGCTTATAGATATGAGTGTTACCCTTGGGGAACATAAGGATGAATACATTTTTAATAAGACTGACCATCATTGGACACAGGATGGGGCATATTTAGGATATGAGGAACTGGTTAAAGCTTTAGGAGAAGAACCTGTAAGCAGAGAATCTTATGAAAAAACAGAGATGAAGGATTCTTTTCTTGGTTCATCTTATTCCAAAGCACCGATATATACAGCACCTAAAGATGATTTTATCCTTTATGATAATAAGGAAAATACATATGATGTGGATATAACAGAAGAAGGAATATCCTTTAGTGATGTATATAACTATAAGAATCTTTATAAAAAAGATATGTATAGTACTTATCTGGATGGAAATCATTCCATGGAACATATTACATCTCATGCATTAAATGATGAAAAGATTCTTATTGTTAAGGATTCATATGCTCATGCATTGGTGCCATTTTTAGCGGATAATTATAGTGATATATATATGGCGGATTTAAGATATTTTCATACAGAAAGTCTGAGTACATTTATGGAGAAAAATGATATAACCAAGGTTATATTTATTTATAATATAGACTTTATTGATACTGATGATAACTTTGTTTGGCTTTATTAAGAAAAGAGGAGTATATGGATCTTTCAGAAGTAAGAGTAAATATTGACCGGGTAGATAATGAGATTAAGAGACTTTTTGAAGAGAGAATGCATTTATCGGATGAGGTTGCCCGTTGTAAGGCAGAAACTGAGGATGCTATCTATAAACCTGACAGAGAAGTAGAAATAATAGAGAGACTTACTGCAGGGGTGGACCCATCAATTAAGATGGAATACACAGCTCTTATAAAGCGTATCATGGAAGTAAGCCGTAAGTACCAATATGGAAGAACACTTGAATTGAGAGATTGTCTTGATATTCCATATATTGATTCTATGCCGGAGATTAACAGTTATGTCATTGAAAAAAGAGATGAAGATATTCTTAGATCAGTAGATTGTATAAAAGTTGAAAATGTTAAAACTGTGGAAGGAATGGATACTCTTTTAAAAAATGTCTTAGAACAGGATGGCACAGCCGGCCTTGGCATTATGGAGGATGTGGGTTATAGCGTTTCTGATGAGATGCATAAGATAATATGCGAAAATCCATTATATATAAATGAATGTCGTATCATATCTTCATTTGAAAATGGTATCTGGCATAAGAAGAAACTGATTAAATTTACCAGAAATCTTGTGGTAAGACCTGAAGATAACAGATTAAAGATAATGTTTGTCTGTGAGAATAAGAGCGGAAGTCTTGCCAGTGTGCTTTCCATGATAGCTGATTATGGTGTTAATCTGGCGGAGATACATTCAAAAGCAGATGAAAAAGAAATCTGGAATTATGTATTTATTGCTGAGTTGAAGTGTTCCTTTGTGAAGAAGGAAACCAAAGCTCTCATTTTTCAGCTTATGAATGAGACTGATGTGTTTAAGATAATGGGGAGTTATTATATTCCAGAAGAATAAACTTCAGTTAGTTTAAACACCAAAAAACTAACACTTGTTAGTGGTTGCAAACTGAATTTATATGTTGTATTATACAAAAAGTAGAGGTTAAAAGAGGGGTTTTATCCTTTTAATTTTTTTCAGAGGTGACAGATTTTGCATAATATTAAATCCAACGAATCAACAGAAAATTATCTTGAAGCAATACTTATGTTATCAGAGAAACTTCCTGTAGTAAGAGCTGTAGATATTGCAAATGAACTTGATTTTAAAAAGTCCAGTGTCAGTATAGCTATGAAGAATTTAAGAGAGAAGAAGTACATTACAGTTACAGATGCAGGATATATCTATCTTACAGAAGAGGGCAGAGAGATTGCTGAGAGAATATATGAGAGACATACAGTCCTTAAGGATTTCTTTATTTCCCTTGGTGTTGATGCAGAGATCGCACAGGAAGATGCCTGCAGAATTGAGCACTTTATCAGTAATGAAAGCTTTGAAGCTTTAAGAGATAAAGTGATCAATAAAAAATAAAAGTTTCCTAAAAATTGATAAAATAAAATTATCAAAATTGACAGAAACTTGTACACAAATAGCCTTTAAATAGACACAAGTGCATTATATAATAAGTATAGTAGTTGTGTTTATTTATTATGCAATTACAATTTAGTATCAAGGAGAAAATTAAATATGCTGCTTAACAGAGAAGACAGTATTAGTATGCCTGAAGCTGGTTCTGACATAAAGACAACAGCTAAATTTAATGCCGCAACAGGACAGTTTACTACAAAGGTTTCTGTAGACGCGGAAGGTTACAATCTTATTAAGAAAAGAGCAGATGATATCTCTGAATTCCAGAATATCAAAAAAGAAGAGGATCCAAATGCATCATTCCATAGAGGAAAAGGTGCTGTAGGACGTAGTAGAAAAGGCAAAGCTGCAGAAGATGACAAGATTGAAAAACCTCTTGATGAGCTTATTGAAGAATTAAACAATCTCATCGGTCTTAATTCAGTTAAGAAGGATCTGATGCATATCATTAACCTGATCAAGGTTCGTAAGCTTAGAGAGATTCAGGGTCTTAAGAAAGTAGATATGTCTTTTCACCTTGTATTTACTGGTAATCCTGGTACAGGTAAGACAACAGTTGCAAGACTTCTCGCAAAGATTTATAAACAGCTTGGAGTTGTTAGCCGTGGACAGTTGATAGAAGTTGACAGATCTGGTCTTGTTGACCATTTTCCAGGCGGTACAGCTATCAAGACATCAGCAGTAGTTGATAGAGCAGTTGGTGGAATTTTATTCATAGATGAAGCATATACACTTACTAACTATGGTGACGCAGGTGACTATGGTCAGGAAGCTGTAGATACTCTCCTTAAGAGAATGGAAGATGACCGTGATGATCTTATCGTTATCGTTGCAGGTTATCCAAATGAAATGAATGCTTTCATTGAATCTAATCCAGGTCTTAAGTCACGTTTCAATAAGTACATCGGTTTCGGAGATTATACCAGTGATGAGCTTATGGATATCTTTGTTGTTATGTGTAGTGAGAATGATTACGATCTTGATCCAGGCGCATATATGATGGCCGAGAATTATTTACGTGGTATTGCTGAAGGAAAGAAAGAAAACTTTGCAAATGCTCGTCTTGTTCGTAACTATTTCGAAAGATGCGTAGACAGACAGGCTACAAGAATTGTAAAGAATCCTGATATTACAGAAGACGATCTTATAATGCTGGCAAGGGAAGATATGATCGAAACAGAGCCAGATAAGATTTTTGAAGTATAATTAAATAAAATTAGCGAGCCATACGGCGCGCTTTTTTAATATTCAGTACTTATTATTGTATTTATCTTTGACATATCCGCATCACCCTCTATAGGGATAAGGACATCCATATATCTTTCTGTATGACCGCGATAGTAGGATAGACCATTTTTTTCTACCACTTCTTCAATTAATACGTTGATGTTATCACCTTTAAAGAGGTCGTTAAAATTCTTTATATTTTCATCCCGCATTTTAATTAAAATATCGCTTCTTTCGGATTTTACTGTTTCAGGTATCTGATCCTTCATACCGTCAGCAACTGTACCTTTTCTTCGGGAGAATTTAAATACATGCATTTCATAAAGGTTAAGTTCTTCAAGATTTGCCCTTGTGATTTCAAAATCCTCATCTGTTTCTCCAGGAAAACCAACGATTATATCGGCAGTAAGTGCCGGGAATTTATAAGCCTTTCTAAGAGCTGTGCAGATTCTTTTTATATCATCTACAGTATACTTACGATTCATATTCTTAAGGGTTTTATCACAAACGCTCTGAAGTGAAAGATGAAAGTGCGGACATACCTTAGGAATGGCACTAATTCTTTCTAAAAATTCATCAGTTATTACCCTTGGTTCAAGAGATCCGAGCCGTATTCTTTCAATTCCTTCAACAGATGAAATTCGACATATTACATCAGCTAAGTCATATTCTCCAATGTCTCCATAGGACGAGATGTTGATACCAGTGAGAACAACTTCTTTTACGCCGTTTTTAGCATAATTTGCAACTTCATCATAGATTTCATCAATTGGTTTGTTTCTTATCCTTCCGCGTAAGAATGGAATGATGCAATAAGAACAGAAGCTGTTACAGCCATCCTGTATCTTTATATATGCTCTTGTGTGGGTTTCAGGCATATTAACCTTTAAATCTTCAAATTCAGAGTCTTTATTGATATCAATGATATTATCATTTGTTACTCTTTCAGAAAGAAATTCGGAAATGATTCGTACTACATCTTTCTTTCTATTATTACCCATTATGACGTGGCAGAGATTGTTTTCCAATAATTCACTGGAACATGCCTGTACATAACATCCTGTGGCGATAATAATGGCATCAGGACATTGTTTTCTCATTCGACTTAAGATTTGTCGGGATTTTCTGTCGGCCATATTTGTAACAGAACAGGTATTAACAATGCAGATGTCTGCATCATTTTCAGTGCCTTTAATGGCGCCTGCATCTATAAGTTTTTCTAACATGGCATCGGATTCATACTGGTTGACTTTACAGCCCAGAGTATAGATAAATATTTTTTTTCCTTCTAGTAGTTTCATATATTTAATACACCATTTCGTATAAGAATTGTTGACTTTTAAGTGTGCAACTTTTATTATTGTATCATACAGAAAATAAATATGTAAACTTAGGGAGGTACAAAAAGTATGACTACTGTTAAAGTATCATTAAATTCTATAGATAAGGTAAAAGCTTTTGTTAATGACATTAGTGGATTCGATGCAGAATTTGACCTTGTAGCTGGAAGATATGTTATAGATGCGAAGTCAATTATGGGAATCTTCAGTCTTGATATTTCTAAGCCAATCGATTTAAATATCTATGGAGATAAGAATATTGTAGAAATCTTAAATGTTCTTAAGCCTTATCTTGTAGAGGAATAAAATGAAGCGTCCTTGGGATCACTTTTGGGTGGTCCCATTTTTAAATTTAAAATCCTTATTTAGGAAATGATTTATGAAAGATATAGACATAAGAGAAGTTCTATTCGATTATCTTGATGAAAAATATGGAAGGATCAGGATACTTGAAGAAAAGGTAATATATGGTTCGAGAGCGGATGCTATTGGCATAATAGAAGATAAGATCATTGGATTTGAGATAAAGTCTGATAATGATTCTTATACAAGACTTAAGACACAGATAAAAGATTATGAAAAATACTGCGATGAGTGTTATCTGGTAGTTGGAAAAAAACATGAAAAACATGCAAATGAACACGTTCCTTCATACTGGGGAATATTGGTGGCAGATGAAAATGAAGTCATTCTTCAAAGAGAAGCTTCAGTTTGTCCTAAGGTTAAGATCAAATATCAGCTGGATATGTTGTGGAGAAGAGAGATTGATGCTATGGTGCTTTCTTTAGCATATCCTGCATATAAGTCCTATTCAAAAGCTAAAGTTGAAGAAAGAATCATAGAAAAAACTGACCCATTTGTTCTAAAACATCTGATAACAGAGATATTATTTGATAGGGATTATACTATATTTGATAAAGATGAATCAGATAAGAAATATAGAAAAACAAAGACGGGGATAACAGTTAAAAATAAGAAGAAAAGGAGGAAAGAGCCGAATTTAAGGGTTAGTAAAGTTATAAGAAAGAAAAAAAGAAAAGTGTCAAGAAAAAATACTTGACACCATGTCCTTGGTATAGTATATTAAACAAGGCAGTAAAGGAAGAATACTTTACAAGAATTTATGAAGGCGGTTTTATGGAAAAGATAGTACGCCAGTCTCTTTTGTATGATTTTTACGGAGAACTGCTTACAGAACATCAAAAGCAGGCATATGAAGACATAGTATTTAATGATATGTCTTATGCAGAAATTGCAAGAACAAGTAATATTTCAAGACAGGGCGCATATGATATGATCAAGAGGTGCGACAAACTCCTGGAAGGATATGAAGAGAAACTTCATCTTGTTAATAAATTTCTATCTGCAAAAGAAAAGATTACAGAAATTAAGAAGACTGCAGAACTTATGAAAGAAAAAAATAAGGATGCTGGTCTTGATACTTTTATAGATGAGATTCTTACAAAATCGGAAGAGATTTTTGAAGAACTTTAATAATGCACATAGTGCTTAAAACGGAGGAAATTATGGCATTTGATAGTTTGAGTGATAAACTTCAGAATGTATTTAAGAAGCTCCGCAGCAAAGGTTCCCTGAAAGAAGAAGATGTTCAGGAAGCCATGAAAGAAGTTAAGCGTGCTTTACTTGAAGCCGATGTTAACTTTAAGGTCGTTAAACAATTTATCAATTCTGTCAGTGATAAGGCTGTAGGTGAGGAAGTACTTAAAGGTCTTAATCCTGGACAGATGGTAATCAAGATAGTAAAAGAAGAACTCGTATCCCTTATGGGTTCTGAAGTTACAGAGTTAAAACTTCTCCCATCAAATGAAATCACCATCATTATGATGTGTGGTCTTCAGGGTGCCGGTAAGACAACATCTGTTGCAAAGCTTGCCGGACAGCTTAAGAATAAGGGTAAGAAGTGCATGCTTGTAGCATGTGATATATATAGACCTG
>DFFQ01000140.1 GCA_002371025.1 Lachnospiraceae bacterium UBA3772
TATAAGATGCTTAGAAAAAAGAATATTAAGATAAATGATAAAAAGGCTGATGGAGAAGAAGTTGTAAAGGCAGGAGATGTTATTAAGCTTTTTCTTTCTGATGAGACTCTGATGTCATTTTCCAGTATGAATTTTGACGGGGATGCTTTAGAAAGTAATGGGTCTAAAAATGTAAATTCAAAAAATACTAAACCTGTTAATAATGCCATACCTCTTAAAATTAAAGGATTTGTCATCAGAAAAAAAGATATTCTTTATGAAGACTCTGATATAATCTGTGCTGACAAACCTAAGGGGGTTTTATCCCAGAAAGCTGCAAAAGACGATTATTCAATTAATGAAGCTTTGATCGACTATCTTATCAGTAAAGGGGAGCTTACAAAGGAAAGTCTTTTAAGATTTAAGCCCTCTGTGGCCAACAGATTAGATAGAAACACCAGTGGTATCATATTATTTGGAAAAACTGTCAAAGGTACTCAGTATTTATCGAAGATTTTAAAAGACAGAAGTATTAAAAAGTATTATTATGCTGTCTGTCAGGGGATCATTACAGATCCTATTAAAGGTAAGGCTTATCTTTTAAAAGATAAAGAGATAAATAAAGTTAAGATAATATCCATGGCTGAATATTCATCTCTTTCTTTAGAAGAAAAGAAGAAATATGATGAGATAATAACTGATTACACTCCGTCAGAATATGGTGACGGATTAACTTTACTTAAGATACATCTTGTAACAGGAAAAACTCATCAGATCAGGGCTCATTTGGCCTATCTGGGTCATCCCATTATTGGAGATGTTAAATATGGGAATCCAGGAATTAATAATAAATTTAAAAAATATGGGATCAAATCTCAGCTGCTTCATGCAGGTGAAGTGATTTTTCCTGAAAAGACAGAAGGTTTTGACATGAAAGTTTCCAATAAAATTATTATGTCACCTAGACCGGAAGTCTTTTATGATCTTATGAATTAATAATATATTAGGGTGGTGTACGAAATGAATGATGAAATTTGGGAAATACTTGGAATTGAAAAAACAAGAGATGAAGAAGCTATTATAAATGCCTACAGAGAAAAGGTAGTTACTGTAAATCCTGAAGATGATCAGGAAGGATTTATGAAGCTTAGACAGGCCTTTGAAGCAGCAAGAGAATATGCAGCAAATGGTGATGTAGAAGAAAATAATGATGAAAATACAGTAAGATATAGCGAAAATGATGAGATTGATGCAGCAGTAAAGGAACATATCAGTAAGCTGGATGAAATTTACTGTGATATGAAAACCAGACTGGATGTTTCTCTATGGAAAGAATGGCTGAGTGCAGATATCTGTAAGAATATTGACAGTGTGGATTCTATGACGGAAGCTGTGCTTGTTTTTTTGATGCGCAATAATTTCCTTCCTTTAGATATCTGGAAACTCTTAAATGAAACATTTGATTTCTTTAATAACAAAGAAGAGATTCTTAAGAAATTCAGAAGTGATTATATTGAATTTGTTCAGATTCACTGTACAAGTGATGATTATGGGGATTATCAGGATTATTCAGAAAGGGATGTTTACTTTGAACTTTTTTCTGATCTTATTCCTGAAATATCAGTATATAGAGAAGAACAGCTTTATACCCCTGTAAATTATTTCTTTAAAGATGATGAATATATTCATAATATGCAGAATATTCAGGGTTATTTTAATTCCTATTTTGATAATTTCCTTTATTATGAAAAAACCAAGGATCAGGAATATAAGGACGGTATGGAAAAATGTCTTACTTATATTTCCAATATTCTTGAAAGAAGCGATAAATCTTCATTATTTACTCCTATTGAACTTGGAGCAAGGATTTTATACCTTGAATTAGAAGAAAAGTACGATCTTTCATTCAAGCTTTCAATGGCTGTTCTTGATCGTTGGAAAGATGTTCATTTTTATGCCTCTAATAATGCTATGAAGATCATTATTAAGCATATTGACAGAGTTGAAAATAAGGATGAGATTTTAAAGAAGATCCTTGAAAAGGTAGAGATAATTGAATCTCTCCACCCAGATTATAATTCAACCAAGAAGGTAAGATTTGAACTTCTTATGCTTGATAAGAAATATAAGGAAGCTGAAGAAAAGATCAAAGAAGTTCTTACTGCTAATAATAATGACTGCGAAGCTGTTATAGGCTTTAGAAATGTTACAGCTAAAGAAACTGAAATGTTTAATGAGCAGTTACAGTCTGGTGAAGTTTCTGATAAAGAAAAAATGGATGCAGTCTGGAGATATTATCAGAATATGGATATCACCAGAGCTCTTGATATGTTAAAGAAGATTCAACCAAATGCTGATATTATCTTTGATTATAATAAGCTTTTTGGTATCTGCTATAGCGAGAAAAAGAAGTATAAATTAGCTGAACCTTATCTTAAAAAGTGGGTAGAGCTTCATGAAGACCTTTCTTCAAAGAAAGATAGCTTAGATAAAGAGGATTTAAAGAGAATAAAGAATCCCGGTGCCTGCTATTCCAGATATGGTATCTGTCTTTTTGAATTAGGCAAAATTAAAGAAGCTGAAGAAATGTTTACCAAGGACCTTCATTTTGAAGACCTTGAAGGTAAGATCAGATATAGAGAAAATTACGGCACCTTCCTTCAAAAAGCTAAAAGATATAATGATGCTATGAAAATCTGGGAGGAACTTATCGATGAACCTAGTTTTTCTTTAATTGGTTATGTTCATAGACAGGAAACTGCTTACAAGATGAAAAAAGCTCAGCTTGTAATTGATGATTATTATGAAATACTTAATAGATATAATAGTTATTCAAAGGCTTATTTTTATGCTGCAAATGTTTTCTGTGTATATGATCAGTATGGTGAAGCAGATAAGATCATAAAAACAGCTGAAGAAAATCATGTAAATAGTGATCTCATTCGTGCAGTGAAGGCCAGAATTCTCTTCTCAACTGAGAAAGATACTGAGAATGATAAAGCTATCGGAGAGTTATATGATGAAATCTTTAAAAATCTTGAGTTAAGTAAATTAGATTCTGATTATAATTCTGATGCTGAAAATGAATTAGAGTTAGTTTACGGAGACGCTTGCGACTATTATCTTAGTATTAAGGATGAAAAGGGAGCATATAGCTACCTTGACATGGCTGAAGACTGCATCAAGAAGGGATTAGAGAATGATCCTGCTTCCTGGAGATTTTTGTATCAGAAGGCACTTCTTATGAGAAGACGTGGTCTGGAAGCTGACGAGTGTTATAAAGAACTGATAGCTAACTATAAGGATTATCCAAAGCCTTACTTCCTCTATGGGGATTATCTCAAGGACAGAGGCAATATAAAAGATGCTCTTTCGATGTATGAAGAGACCTATAAGAGAGATTCTGAATATCCAGAAGTTAATAACAGGCTTATGCATATTTATCTGGATCGTTATAATAGTAAAAAAATAAAGGACAGTCAAAATTATAAAAAAGCAGTTGAATATGCCACCAAGCAGATTGAAGTGGATTCTGATCCATATTACTATCGCGAAAGAGCTTGTGTTTATTTAGATGGCAATGATTTAGATCTTGCTATTAAGGATGCACTTTATAGTGTTGAAAATGATCCTGAAAATGGTTATGGTTATAATATTCTTGGAAATGCTTATCGTTTTAATAAGGAATATGATAAAGCTATTGAAGCATTAACTAAAGCTGTAGAACTTCTTAAGGATAGGAAGGTTCGCGCACCATTTATTAATATTATCAGAACTTTTGAAATTACTCAGAGATATGATGAAGCATTAAAATATCTCGATCTAAAAGGAGAGATATTTAATAGTAAAGAGGATGATATAGATGACTATCTAAGAATTTACAGAAATATAAATGATAAAGAAAAAGTCCTTGAAATTACTAATGAGAAAATTAATAAATATTTAGCAGAGGATAGCTGTAAAGAATATAATATCTCTTATATCATAGACCAATATATTGAAGTCCTTGATACATTTATCATGTACAATGATACAAAGTCAGTTAAGAAATATGAGAAGGATCTGATGAAATTCCTTAAAAGGATCAAATTTAGTATTGATGGAAAGAATAAAGGAGTAGATCCATACACAAAGAAAAATCTTGATACTGATAGTGTTTTAGCTATTCTTAAGTCTTTAGGCCGATTTTATATGTTTGAAATGAGAGATTATAAAACTGCTATAAAATGTTTTGAAACATGGCGTAATCTCGATGACAAGAAAAAATCAAGGATAATAGCAAGAGCTGATGTATATAAAAATTTAGCTGATTGCCTATATAGAATCGGAAAGCATAATGAAGGAAATGTGGTAGCAAGACTTGGCTTAGATGAAATTGTGGAAGCTAATTCGGATTATGCTACATTTTTGAATGTGTCTGACAGTAAACCATACAGATTAAGTGTATTAGCCAGACTCTTATACTATGCTGGTAAAAAAGCTGAGGCATATGAGTTGCTGAAAGATGTAGATGGTTGTGTTTACTGCGATTTCTGTTACAGTCCAAAATGCTATGATAAACTTCTTGTTTTAGCTAATTTTGCCGAAATTGAAGATCGTAAAGATGAAGCTATAGAATTACTTAATGAAGCTTTAAAGATAGCACCTTCTGATTCTGAGATAAGACCTTCTTTAAGAGATCTTGGCGTTAAAAATGTTTAATAATTTATTTGATTTGGAGAAATTAAAATGATAGTCGGAATTGATTTAGGAACAACCAACAGCCTGGTGGCATACTATACAGATGAAGGTCCGAAAGTTATTCCAAACAGACTGGGGGAAAATCTGACTCCATCAGTTGTAAGTATTGATGATGATGGAACAGTTTATGTAGGAAAAACAGCACAGGAAAGATTAAGACTTTATCCTGAGTCCAGTGCAGCTGTTTTTAAGAGAAATATGGGAACTCAAAAAGTATATAAGCTTGGCAAGAAAGAATTTACTGCAGAAGAACTTTCTAGTCTTGTTATACGTTCCCTTAAGGAAGATGCTGAAGTTTTTCTTGGTGAAGAAGTTACAGAAGCTGTTATAAGTGTACCTGCATATTTCAATGATATGAGAAGAAAAGCTACTAAAAGAGCAGGGGAACTGGCAGGTTTAAAAGTTGAAAGAATCATCAATGAGCCTACAGCTGCAGCCATCGCCCACGGACTCTATAATGAAACAAAGAGATCAAAAAATCTTGTGTTTGACTTAGGAGGAGGAACATTTGATATCTCTATCCTGGATTATTTTGATCCTATCCTTGAGGTTAGAGGAGTAGCTGGAGATAACTATCTTGGCGGTGAAGATTTTACTGAAAAATTAGAAGAAATCTTTTTAACAAAGAATAGTGATATTGATAAAGAGACTTTATCAGAAAGAGAAAAGGCTCTCCTTTGGAAAGCCTGTGATGAAGCTAAAAAAGCTATTTCTGATAATGATAAGGTAGATATCAAAGTTGTAATTAAGGAAAAAGAATATACTGCAGAGGTTACATTTTCAGAATATGAGAGAGCTTTAGAGGAGCTTTATGACAGGATCAGAATTCCTCTTAAGAAAGCGCTTTCTGATGCAAAGATTGCTATTTCTGATATTGATAAAGTTGTACTGGTAGGTGGTGCAACCAAATATACAGGAATCAGATCCTTTGTAATTAAGACATTTCATAAATTTCCTGATACTTCCATAAATCCGGATGAGGCAGTTGCTCTGGGTGCTGCCATAGAAGGAGGAATGAAGGAAAGAGTTAAATCCATTAAAGAAGTGATACTTACAGATGTATGTCCATTTACTCTTGGTACTGAAGTTGTAGTTGATACAGAGCTTGGATTTAAAGAAAGTGGAGTTTTCTGTCCGATCCTTGAAAGAAATACCATTATTCCAGCCAGCCGTACTAAGACTTTCTATACCTCAAGAGATAATCAGGATGCTATTGATATCCGTGTACTTCAGGGCGAAAGCAGAATTGCTGATAATAATCTGGAACTTGGAATCCTTAGTCTTTCTGTACCTAAGGCAAAAGCCGGGGTTGAATCTGTAGAAGTTACTTATACCTATGACATTAACTCAATCCTTGAAGTTGAAGTTAAGGTTAATTCTACAGGAGTTAAGAAGAGACAGATCATCAAAGGTCAGTATATTGAGATGACTGATGAAGAGATTGATGCAAGATTTAAAGAACTGGCTTATCTTAAGGTTTTACCTCGTGACTGGGAAGAAAACAAACTTATCATGTTAAAGTCAGAAAGAATCTATGCTGAGCTTCTGGGGCAGGACAGAGAATTTGTTGGAATGAGCATTGATAAATTCAGAGCTGCATTAGATACTCAGGATAGAGATAAGATTGAAGAAGAAAGAAAGAAACTTGAAAATGTTCTTTCTAATTACGAATGATCTTTTGATACCTAATAATAGAATATTTAATAAAAGAATACTCGGTAAATTAATTACCGAGTAATTCATTTTATGTGACATTCTTACATTATAGCATGTGACATTCTTACATTATAGCATGTGACATTCCTACATTATGGCATGTGACATTCTTACATTATGAAAAAGGAGTTAAGAATTTACAGTGGCAACCTGGAGCACCAGAGGTCTTAGGGGTTCTACCTTAGAAGATCTTATCAATTCAACAAATGAATATTACAGAAGAAATGGACTTTGTCTTGTACAAAAGATTCCTACTCCTATCACTCCTGTAAAGTTTGATAAAGAGAAAAGAAAGATCACTGAAGGATATTTTGAAAAGGATTCAACTGTAGACTATATTGGAGTAGTTCAGGGGATTCCTGTATGTTTTGATGCTAAAGAATCAAAGACGGATACATTTTCTCTTCAGAATATCCATGAACATCAGGTGAGATTTATGGAAGATTTTGAGAAGCAGGGAGGAATATCTTTTCTGATTATCCTTTTTACCACAAGAAATGATCTTTATTATATGCCTTTTAAGGAATTAAAAGCTTATCTTAACAGAGTAGAACAGGGGCATCCTAAGAATTTTAAATATAATGAATTATCGGATGACTTCTTTCTTAAAAAGAATGGACCAGCTTTAGTTCCTTATCTTGAGGGGCTGAATCTTGATCTAAACTTAAGAGATAAGGACTTATAAAAAAAAAGTTCGAAAATCTGTTCGATTTTTACTTGACAATCGAACAGATGTGCGGTAGTATTGAACCATAGAAAGGAACGAACAAGTGTTCGTCAGGGAGGTTTTCGATATGAGAGGTTTCAATATGAGCAGAACAAATTTAGATAAAAAAGAAATCAGAAATAAAGAGATAAGATGTAAGGTACGTAATTTTATAATTTCAGTTACCGTCATTCTTTCAATAGTTGTTTTAATCATAAGTCAGAAGAATAATTTTGTTAATGACGCAGAGGCTCATGCTGATATTGAAAAATATTATACAAGTATTGAGATCATGCCTGGAGATACACTTTGGGATATTGCTGAAAGATATTCTGTATCTTATTGTTCTATAAATGATTACATAGCTGAAGTTAAGAGTGCCAATAATTTAACATCAGATGATATTACTGCAGGTGGATACCTGGTGGTACCAGTATATAGATAAATTAGTGAGCTCCTGCATAATATTATGCGGATCTTATATACATTTTATAATCATCTTTCTTCGGGCCTTTGGTATTATTCCCAGATACCAAAGGCTTTTTTATTTGAGAAATAAGACATATTATGATAAAATAAATCGGTTATAGATCATATAAAGTAAAGGGATTATTTATGGAACAGATTAGCCTTGATGAATTAAATGAAGAATTAGTACCTGTTACAGAACCTGAGAGACAGGAATATTACATGAACCTTCTTAAGAATTATATAGATCAGTGTAAAAAGGAAGGAAAGACTCTTACTTATTGCGTACAGACATTTGGATGTCAGATGAATGCACACGATTCAGAACGTCTGGAAGGAATCCTTGAAAAAATAGGTTTCGTTCAGGCTCCAACGGAAGACGCAGATGTAGTACTTTATAATACATGTACAGTAAGAGAGAATGCTAATAAGAAGTTATTTGGACATTTAGGTCATCTTAAGAATAAGAAGCAGAAGAATAAAGATATGCTCATCGGTATCTGCGGATGCATGATGCAGCAAAAAGAGAATGTAGACTTTATTGAAAAGAGTTACAAATATGTAGACCTGGTATTTGGAACATTTAATACCTATAAATTAGCGGAACTTATTGCAAATAGACTTATGTCAGGTAAGCAGGTTATCGAAGTTCTGCCAGCACCAAAGGAAAATGTTGAGAATCTACCACAGAAGAGAAAATTCAAATTTAAATCAGGCGTAAATATCATGTACGGATGTAATAATTTCTGTACATACTGCATTGTTCCATATGTAAGAGGACGTGAAAGAAGCCGTGTTCCAGAAGACATTATGGCGGAAATCAAATGCCTTCGCGATGATGGAGTAAAGGAAATAATGCTTCTTGGTCAGAATGTTAATTCCTATGGAACAAATTATATGGGTGAAAGTGAGATCCTTAAAGAGAATCCATCTTATGATTTTCCAGATCTTTTAAGAGATGTATGTAAGATAGAGGGAATCGAAAGAGTAAGATTTATGACAAGTAATCCAAAGGATCTTTCAGATAAGCTTATTCAGGTGATTAAGGAAAATAAGAAAATCTGCAGACATATTCATCTTCCTGTTCAGTCTGGTTCCAGCAGACTTCTTAAGGAAATGAATAGAAAATATACAAAAGAACATTATCTTGCTCTTGTAGAAAAGATCAGAAAAGAACTTCCTGACATTTCACTTACTACAGATATTATGGTAGGTTTCCCTGGTGAAACAGAAGAGGATTTCCTTGATACCATGGATGTAGTAAGAAAAGCTGAATATGATCAGGCATTTACATTTATTTATTCTATAAGAACCGGAACACCGGCTGCAACTATGGAGCAGGTCCCGGAAGATGTGGTTAAAGAAAGATTTGACCGACTTCTTAAATTAGTACAGGATATTGCAGCAAAACGTTCCAGCAGATTTGAAGGAATGGTAAAGGACGTTCTTGTAGAAGAAAAGGATGAACATGAAGAAGGTTATCTTACAGGAAGAATGGATAACAATATCACGGTTCATTTTAAAGGAGACGAAAGTCTTATAGGCAGTATCGTAAATGTAAAATTAACTGAAGCTAAGGGATTTTATTATATTGGTGAATTAACAGAGTAAGAATAGAGGTATAAAGCGTGGCACAGGAAAAAATGTCACCTATGATGGTGCATTATCTTAAAACAAAAGAAGAATATAAGGATTCAATACTATTTTACAGACTTGGTGATTTTTATGAAATGTTCTTTGATGATGCCATTCTTGTTTCAAAAGAACTTGAACTTACACTTACAGGCAGAGATTGCGGACTTAGTGAAAGAGCTCCTATGTGCGGAATTCCTTTTCATGCCTCAAATGTATATATAAGCAGGCTGATATCAAAAGGTTATAAGGTAGCAATATGTGAGCAGGTGGAAGATCCAAAACTTGCAAAAGGTCTTGTGGAAAGAAAGGTTATAAAGATAGTTACACCTGGTACCAATATGGCACCAGAAGCTCTTGATGAAGAGAAGAATAATTATCTTATGTGTATCTCATTTTCCGGGATCAGTTATGGCATAGCTGTAACTGATATTTCCACAGGAGAATTTAATACTACCTTTCTGGATAATGGCAATAAAGTTATTGACGAGATCAATAAATTTGAACCAAGTGAGATCATAATACAAAAATCCTTCAATGAATCAGGAACTGAAATAAAAGAACTTACAGAAAAACTTTCTATCAGTGTAAGTGAAGCTCCTGATTATTATTTTGATTACGATTCATGTCAGAAGATAATTGAGAGATATTTAAAGGTATCATCCCTTGAAGGTCTTGGACTTCATGATTTTAATGATACCGTTATAGCCAGTGGTGCTCTTCTTAAGTATATCGAAGAGACTCAGATGTCGGCATTAAATCAGATTAATTCCATAAATCTCTATTTTGTTAATCAATATATGGTTATTGATTCTTCTACCAGAAGAAATCTTGAATTAACAGAAACCATGAGAGAGAAAGCAAAGCGTGGATCGCTTCTCTGGGTACTTGATAAGACAAAGACAGCCATGGGTGCCCGTAAACTTAGAAAATTTGTAGATCAGCCGCTGCTAAATAAAGAAAAAATCATAGATAGATATGATGCCATAGAATCTCTTAATAATGA
>DFFQ01000208.1 GCA_002371025.1 Lachnospiraceae bacterium UBA3772
TTCTGAGGGCTTTTTCTTTTCAGCGATTAGTTTTCCGCTCCGCAGGCTCGGACGGTGCTGTGGGGCTTATCCGTTCGCCATACAGTCAAGCTGATTTTAATTACTATCCAAATAATCTTCAAGTTCTTCTTCTGTAAGGTTTAAATACTGTGTCACTGTATCTCCGTCAGTTATGAGCAACCTGCCGTTAAGCCAAGTGTATTTAAATCCATTAACCCTTTCAATATCATCGCATAAATAGAAGTTATCCTTATCAAAAACATACTCCGTTTTCTCTCCATCAAGATCAAAGTATGCCGTACCATCATCTTTAACAACAAGAATTCCCTTTTTTCCTTCTTCGAGCAATTCCTTCAACTCTTCTATCGTCGCTCCCTCTTTGGAAATTGAGATGCGCTTATAGTATCCTGGTACCTCTTTATCTTGCCCTAAATATACCCCTCTTTCATCTGTGCGCGGATGATACCCACTATCACCCTCTATAGATTTATTAATTGTTGTTACTACCGTATTATCTACAGGGTTACATGAACATAGGAAGCAAGCAAAAACAAGCATCAAAGTAGTTTTCACACAAATCTTTTTTTTACTATTACCTGGCATTTTTGTTCCTTTCAAATTTATAAGCTTTTGCTTACATAGTTAAAGTAGAATTCAATAGCAGCTAAATCGCAACAACTGCACATTTTATTATAATTACCGGTTATTCGTTTGTAAATAGACAAAAGCGCAAATTAGGGGATGATAGATAATAATATGCATCAGGATTTTTCGGATTATAATGAATCCAACTCCTTAAATGCAATACCATATTCATAATACCTATTATAATAACTATCCTCATCGTAATCTTCGTTATCTTCATCCTTATCACCATTATAAGCTACAAGATGTTCTTTAAGGAAGTCATAGAGAGACTTTTCAACTTCATCCGCTCTCTCTTTAAAGTAGCCTGTGGTTATCTCGGCTACACCACCTTCAGAAAAACTCATCTTCATAGAAACTATGGCATCTACAGGTATAAACTGAGATTTAAGATTCTCCGAATCAAAAAGCATTATAATATCTTCCTTACTACTTTCACTAAGCTTTTGGGTTCTATCTTCATTTCCGTTTTCATCCTCAAGAATATATGCGAATCTGTGGATCTGATACTTTACCCCTTCTGGTTCATGGATAACGCCCTGATTTTTCTCCTTGATACGATTATATAGTTCTTCCGTCTCACCTACCAAAAAGTCTGAATATAATGAATATTTCGAACCAGAGATTATATACTTCTTTCCATCAGTAGCCACCGCCTCAACAATATATCTTTCAAGCTTTTGCGGGTTATCCTTTGCGGCCTTATAGTAACTATATATTCTCTGTATTTCACCATACTTAAGCGCCACATGCCCATCGTAATCAGAATCACCTTCATATCGAATACCAATAACCATATTCTCGGTAAGATATACCTTAAGGACATCAAGCCAAACAGAACCTTCTTTACATGCTTCCTCATCAATATCCTTAGCTGTAATATTGCTGAGGGATATAACCTTACGTGAAGCCTTCATTTCAGATAAAGCCCCTAGGAAGATAAATAGAGCGATTGGGCCAAAAATCATTCCTACAAGACCAAAAGAGTTTTTATATTCATTCCAGAAATTAAGTTCCATATACTCGATACAAACTTCACCGAGCACATCATCCATATTTTCTTCTGTAATGCTCTGTCCTATCAACTGCCCTGCCTTTGATGCTATCTCTTTCTTTGACTTCTTATCTGCTACATAATGAGTCATTCCCTTAATGCGATAAGTACCTGATGCTTCTACAGCAGACTTTATCTTTCCATAATCTTCTTCATCAATTTCACCCACCAGGTATTCTTTCCCATCAGTCAGCAGGTAGTAATCGGATTTCTTATAAGCGTCGTCAAGAAATTGCGGTACCTCTGTTATATCAAAATACACTTTCTTCCCGGCAAGATTTCCTGAAGCCTGCAAAACCGTATCGATTTCCTGCACTTTACCAAAAGATTTCATTACAGATATCAAGCCACCAATTGCCATCAAAAGGTTAAATGCCGTCAAAACAGTTCCAACAATAAATACTACAAAGTAAACGCTATAGCACGATCTGATATTCTTATTCTTGTAAAACATATAATAAAAACCTCTATGATACATAAAACTTTTTTGATTAAACATAAGCTAGTATATTTATATATTAAAAAAAGATCATCCATTGTGATTAATGATTGAATGTCATTTTTTCTCTTTTTCATTTTCTTCCCTGGTAAATGATTATAACGTAAAAACTGAGAAAAATCAATTATTATGTTGTTCTTAATTATTCAAATGCCCCGTAATTAAAAGCTTCTTGATTATCTTTTATAAATTATCCTTAGATCTTTTTGAAGATTTAGCAACTTTACATTTATAGAAGTATTCACCACTTATATTCTTTACCGAATCATCTGTTGCAAGAAAAATTGCAGTTCTAGCACCGTCTTCAGGAGTTTGAAAAAAGCGGTTTGCATTCATTATTGATTACAAACCGCCTATAATATCGTCAGTATAGATGCTAAATCAAAAGCTTTATCTTCTTACTGCTTATGTATCGTATCAATATTATCCTTAAGCATGGTGAACACCTCGTCTACATTCACATGA
>DFFQ01000062.1 GCA_002371025.1 Lachnospiraceae bacterium UBA3772
GCGGTGTTGCACTTCTTCTTGCTCCAACATTTGCAAATGCACTTTGGAACAAGGGTGCGTGGATCCAGAACCGTGCTAATACTCTTGCAATCTGGTGCATGTGGGCTCAGGTAGTTCCACTTTTCCAGCTCAGCGGAAAGTTCGCAGCAGTTCTTCCTCGTGTTTATGGTGGAGCAAAAGAAGCTGGAATTTCTACTATGGCGCTTTATGACAAGGCGATTGCAATCTACAATGCAGGTCAGGGTAAGACAATCGCTGCAAATCAGGCTATGGCAGAGATGGGAATCACAGCAGATCCTTCAATGCAGGGCTTTGTAGCTATGATGGCTCTTGCGATAAATGTTCTTTGCATAGCTGTTATCATTAGAAATGCTATCAGAATCGGTAAGAATCCATATTCAAACGAAGTCTTCGTTGGAACCAAGGATCATACAGAAGCATTAGAACGCGCAGTAATAGAGTAATTATGCTGATACAGAAGCATTAGAACGCGCAGTAATAGAGTAATTATGCTGATACAGAAGTATTAGAACGCGTGGAAATATAATAATGATCAGATGGGGCACCCGCTTTAATTTTTTAAAGAGGGTGCCTTTTTAGGTATTTACATAATTTATAATATAGTATATAATTGTTACGTAATTGTTACAAGGTATTACAAAATATCGTAATATGTTACGAAATAAGTATAAAAAATTATGTAAAACAGAGGATGAAATGTGTATGAAAAGAAGGTTTAAAGCAATAAGTCTGTTACTGGCAGCATCGCTAGTATTACCAGTGGGTATGACATATAAAAATGATCTTTCAATTGTTAAGGCGGATGACCTTGATGATGCAAAAGAAGAAAAAGAGAAGGCAGAAGAAAAAAAGAAAGAGGCTGAAGAAAAGTTAGAAGGTCTGAATAAAAGTGCTGATGAGACTACTTCTGATATAGAAGAGCTGGATAATCAGATTGGAGCGTGCAGAACAAAGATTCAAGGATTAAATGATAAGAAAAATGAGATACAGGCTCAGCTTGCTGTTACTGAAATGAAACTTCAGAATGCATATATCATGGAAAAAAATCAATATGAATCTATGAAAAAGCGTATGCAGTATGCTTATGAGAATGGAGATATTGATTATATACAGGCTCTTATTGAAATAGAAAATTTTGATGGATTTGTCAATCAGTCAGAATATGTTGAACAGGTATCCATTTTTGATCAGGAGCAGCTTAATAAGTTAATGGCAATAAAACAGGAAATTGCCGCTGGTGAAGAAGAAATGCAGAAAAGCCTGAAAGATATTAAAGAGATCAAGGCTGAAAATGAAGCTGAGCAGGAAGAACTTAAGGTCCTTCAGGATGGTAAAAAGGAAAAGCTTAAAGAATATGAGAGTCAGATATCAGAAACGAATGACTTGATATATGATCTTGATGCAGATATTGAGGCAAAGACAAGTGAGATTGCTGCGTTACAGGCTGAAGTAGAAAAAAAGAGGCAGGAAGTGGCAGAAGCCAGAGCTAAAGCTGCAGAAAGTGGAGATGATACATATATACCTGAAATAAAAGGAGACGGAACAATCTGTTGCTGGCCTTGTCCTTCATGTCATGATATAAGTTCACATTATGGACCGAGATATGTTGAAGGTTGTCCAGAGGCATCCACATTTCATAATGCTATAGATATATCAGGAGATTATGGGGCAGAAATTGTTGCTGCAGGTGATGGCTATGTGTCTCAAATCGAATATAATGATATCAGAGGTAAATATATAATTGTCGATCATGGAAATGGGTTATGCACATTGTATCAGCACATGTCCGGTTATGCAGTTTCTGTAGGAGATAATGTTTCAGCAGGGCAGGTTATAGGTTATGTTGGAGAAACAGGAATTGGAACTGGTCCACATCTTCATTTTGAAGTTTGGGAAAACTTTAATCCTGTTAATCCTGAATTATATATACAGCCATAAATATAATAAGTTAACATAAAAATGGACCACAGTCCCGGGGGCTGTGGTCCATTTTTATGTCAACTTTGTGAGGGGTAAAATATAGATTATTTACAGATTTTTTTAAGAAAGAATTAATAAATAAAATGAAAAAATAAGATAGAATCGAATATCATAAAAATTAAGGGAGAGACTTATGAGGAAAAGATTTTTAGCGGCAATACTATGTACAGGTATTGTGATGTCAACATTAGTTGGATGTAAAGCGGGTAATAAGGAAAATAATGAGCAGAGTACTGTAGCCAGTCAGACTGAAGAGACAAGCAGTGATGTGACCAGTGAAAATGACGCCACAAAAGATGCGGCAACGGGAATTGATGCAAGTAATATTAATGGGGAAGGTACTTCAAAAAATGAAGCTATAAATCATGAGACTGAGGAGAGTCTTAAGGAATATTTTGATAACTATACATCTATAAAACAGGCAAAAACGAAAGAAAGCCATTATACATTTAATTTGAGAGCTATGAATAATCTTGAAAAGGAATGCGGTATTGAAGATATTGAAAAATACTGGAATGGTTTTATAGATGCTTTGCTGGAAGGACGCACAGAATTTGAATGTCCTGATAAAGAGGTATTTAGCTACATTTATTATGTTCTTATACCGGATAATCTGCCTGCTGTGGGTGAGTGGCTGGATATGCCTTGGGATCAGGAGGTAGAAGGTGGTACGGTACATTTTACCTATAAAATTTCAACGGAAGAATTGAAAGAAAAAATCGAGGTACAAAAAAATGAAACCGAGAAGATTTTAAATGAAGTTCTCGAGGATGATTATTCCGATTTTGAAAAGGCATTAGCTTTGTATATTTATTTTCAGGACAACTTTTACTATTACGAAGATTCTTCTGAATGGGGCGGGGTGATGCATGTATTAAAAAATAAGAGCGGAATTTGCGGAGAATTTGCACAGACATACGTCTATCTTCTGACTCAGGCGGGTGTTGATGCGGGAACTGTTTCTAATAATGGGCATTGCTGGTCCATAGTCAGGATAAAGGGAAAGTATTATCATATCGATACTACCTGGGGACTGGGGCAGACAGATCTGGCTCATTTTATGCAGACAAAATCCCAGAAGCTGAATACTAATAATGGTGGATGGGAAGATGCAATAGATTGCTGGATTGCGGGTTTTAAAGCAAGTTATGGCAGGTTTTATCCGGATAATGAATTTGATGATGAGGATGACAGCTGTGCAGCACTTTGGGGCTATTTTAGTAAAATTAAATGGAACAGGGAAGAAAAGAGATTATATATATGCAGCGGTTATGATGAAGTGAATGAATATGCTCCTATAATAACAGAGTTTGATTATAGTAAATTTGAGTAAAAAAAATTGTAAATTTGAGTGCTGTAAATTTGAGTGAAAAAAATTGTTGACTCCTACGTTACGTAATAGTTTATATTAAAGTTACACGAGGCAAAGATTTACATAAAAATGGACCATAGTCCCGGGGGCATTGGTCCACTTTTATGTCAACTAAAATGGTGTGGCTAATGTGATTTTCTCAAGGAGGAAACGGATATGATGAAGATAAATGAAGTAAGTAAGCTTTCGGGAGTGAGTATACGCACCCTCCAGTACTATGACAGTATAGGCTTATTAAAACCTGCAGGATATACTGACGCAGACTACAGGCTGTATGACGATGCAGCCATTGAAAGATTACAAATGATACTTCTTTTTAAAGAATTGGAATTTCCTCTAAAGGATATAAAAAAGATCATTGATAGCCCTTCTTTTGATAAGAAAAAGGCGGTGGAACAGCAGATAGAACTGCTTACGCTAAAGAAGGAACATATCGACAACCTTCTTAATCTGGCTCGTGGAATAAAAGAGATAGGAGTAAATAAAGTTATGGATTTTACAGCATTTGATAAAAATAAGATAGATGAATATGCAAAGAAAGCAAAGGAAACCTGGGGAACAACAGATGCTTATAAAGAATATGAAGAAAAGAGCAAGGCTAGGACTGACGCGGATAATAAGAACCTGATGAAGGACCTTATGCTTATTTTTACAGAGTTTGGAGGCATGAAGGAAATGGATCCTTCTGATGAAATTCCTCAAAAACAGGTAAAAAAGCTTCAGGATTTCATTTCTAAGAATATGTATAACTGTACAAATGAGATCCTTGCGGGTCTTGGCAAGGCCTACGCTGCAGAAGGCGAGATGAGAGACAATATCGATAAAGCCGGTGGCGAAGGCACAGGTGTATTTGCCTCAAAAGCAATTAGTATTTATTGCTCAAAATAATTCACACTAAGTTAACATAAAAATGAGCCATGGTCCCGGGGGCTATGGCTCATTTTTATGTTAACCATGTGGTGAGGAGATTGTTTTTATGGGGAGGCTTGGTAGGATGTACATATCGTGAAGTCTTTCAAATTAAAATTTATGATTACAGAAATGTAAGATTGCGTAATGTTAAAATGACGATTTAATTCTTAGGATTTTATATTATGTACATGTAAGGTGAAACAAACAAATGAAACAAAAATACATTTATTATAAAGGAGATAACGATCATGAAAAAATCAATCAAAATTTTAACAATCACACTTGTAGCTATTCTTGTTGGATTTGTGTTAGAATCTATTCAGGCAAAGACATTATACAGCGGAGCGGATTTTACAGGAGCTTTAACTGCAAATATAGTTATTCTTTTAGCAACAATTTCTGCTGATAAAATGGAAAAGACAAAGAAAATAAAGGGTGCAAAAAAGCTTCTTTGTGCAGCAAATGCAAAATAAAAGCAGGCAGGGCGTTATGGGCAACTATAGAGATAAACGTAAATACAAAAGAATAAAAGTGATTCATAGAAGTAGCATAATGGTAATACTTATGCTACTTTCTTTTGCTTTAGCGAAGGAATATTCCAGAAAAAATGAAAAAGATAGAGCCAAAGATACTATCCTCCTGCAAGATGAAAATAGGAAAGATTCATTTTCAAGCAGCTTGGTAGAAAAAAATCCGGAAATGATACCTGAATATAGCGGTAACATTTATGTGGAACTTAATAATAATATTCCGGAATTTTCAAAGCGGGATTTAGAAGAAAAAAAGGGCGAGGAATATTATGAGCAAGACAGTCTGGGGAGATGCAGAGGGGCATATGTTTTGCTGGACAAAAGCATGATGCCCAAAGAGGATAGAGGACCTATAGGTCAGATCAAGCCTAGCGGTTGGAAGCAGGCGAAATATCCTGGAGTGGTTGACTCAAATCCGCCGTATCTATACAACAGATGCCATCTTGTGGCCTATGGGCTGTCGGGGCAGAATGCCAATGAGCGTAACCTTATCACGGGGACCAGGTATTTTAATGTAAAGGGGATGCTGCCATTTGAGGAAAAAGTGATGAAATATCTAGAAGAAAATGACTCTCATGTTCTTTACCGGGTGACGCCATATTTTAAAGGTGATGAACTGCTATCAAGAGGCGTTGAAATGGAAGCTTATTCAGTTGAAGATAATGGGGCAGGTGTGTGTTATCACGTTTTTATATATAATGTGCAGCCGGGGATAAGCATTGACTACAGCACTGGCGAAAGCCGGCAGGAATGAAATATGGTTAACATAAAAATGGACCACACCCCCCGGGACTATGGTCCATTTTTATGTTAACTTGCCGCGGGACAATGGAGTTTTATTTGTGGCAATTTATATTGGATTTGTGTTAAAATTACTTTTGATAGGAAGGGTAGACAGGGGAGGAGTAAAATGCTGATAAAAACAAGAATAGATATTGTTGCAATCTTTTTAATCATTTTTTCAATACCACTACTCATTATTTCAATAGTAAATAAAAATGCGGACGTTGCAAAAAAATTGACGGTTTTAAATATTGTCTGTATGGGATATTTATTTATAGATATTTGCGTATTATCTTCAATTTTATCAGTAGATGTGGGATTTAGATTAATATTAATATATTTTGCCGGACTGATCAGCGGAATTCCATATATCATTTCATTGATAATAAATATAGTTAAAACCATTAAAGCGAGGACACAAACCGGAAATGTAACCGTCACTCCGAAGCTGATAAGTTTTATTTTAGCTTTTGTTATCATTTTTCCGGTGATATTCATTTCCAGCAGAGTTATAAGAGATTATGTGATAGTTAAAAACAGCGACATGGTTCTTATTTTTCATTCCAGTGGAAATGGCGGTATTGGACAGAGTGAGGAATTTGCTTATGCCGTTAAGGGCGATAAATGCTGGCAGTTTGATTTATGCATAGATTTAAGTATAGAAAAAATCCTGCCTGATGGGACTGAAGAATTCAACCTGCGTAATACTGAAACAGAAAAGGAAGTAGGAAATTATAAGGTTTATCTCCATCAGAGTGTGATTAGGATATGGAATGACGAAAAGCTGATTTTTGAATATGATGAGGAAGTTGGAAGGTATTTCAACATTTCATTAGAAGAAGCGTATATAAAAAAACAAAAATAATTAGAGGATTATTATCCTCAAAAAAGTTTACATAAAAATGGACCACAGCCCCCGGGACTATGGTCCAAAAAAGGAGATAATTATGTGGAAAATGGATTATGACAAGGCAGCGAATGTTTGGATTGAGAGAGATAAAGATACTGTTTCAATGGAAAATGATGCCTTGAAGGAAAGAATCGAGAAGTTTATACAGGCAAATAATACCTGTGCACTGGCAACTGCAAATGCTGACATGGTAAGAAATACTCCTATTGAATATATGTTCTTTGATGGAGCATTTTATTTTCTTACAGAAGGCGGTTTAAAATATAGATGTCTTAAAGATAATAAGAAAGTTGGAATCGCAATATTTGAATCCTTCAGCGGATTTGGAAAGTTGAAGGGACTTCAGGTTGAAGGTGAAGCGATACTGATAGAACCATTTTCGGAGGAATATCTTAAAGCTATCGAAGTTAAGAAAATTCCGGTGGAAGGAATGAAACGCCTTCCGATGCCGTTAAATCTGATTAAGGTCGTTCCAAAGTCTTATGACTACCTTGAGTCAGAGCTTAAAAATGAAGGTTTCGGAGGAAGGCAGCACCTGGATCTAATTTAGGGGAAATGGATCATTTACATTAAGGGTTAATAATGGGGGTTAAATATTTATGAAGTTTAGAGAGTACGGGTTTGGTAACAAGAGAAAGATAATTTTACTTCACGGTGGGGGATTATCCTGGTGGAATTATAAGAAAGTTGCAGAAAGGCTGCAAATGAAGTTCCATGTGATACTTCCGATTCTGGATGGTCACGCTGATAGTGACAGGCCATTTAGCAGCATTGAAGATAATGCAGAAGAGATAATATCATTTATCGATGAACATTTTGGCGGAAAGGTATTCTTTATTGGAGGGCTTTCCCTGGGAGGGCAGATCCTTCTGGAAATGTTATCTCAAAGAAGAGACATTTGTAAATATGCTCTTGTAGAGAGTGCGATGGTTAAACCGTCAAAAATAACAAAAGCGTTTATCGGACCAGCTATTGAACTTAGTTACGGATTAATTGGTAATGAAAAATTTGCAAGGAAGCAATTTGAGGCACTTCATATTAAAGAGGAATTGTTCGATGATTATTACAGGGATAGCTGTGCCATTTCAAAGAGTGATATGAAAGAATTCCTTAAGGCAAATAGTTCATATGAGCTTAAGAGTTCTGTAAGAAGGACAAAGGCAAGCGTAAGAATCTATGTAGGTTCCAAGGGAAAGCAGGAAATGCTTGATTCGGCGGATATTATTTCCAAGGCTATTCGCTGCCCGCATAAAGTCATGAGGGATTTGTATCATGGAGAATTTTCAATTAATCATCCGCAGGAATATGCGAAGGCAGTGGAGGATATGATAAAATAGCGTTATGCATGAATTAAAAAAGCAGTGGAGGATATGATAAAATAGCGTGAATGGTATTATTTTGGGGGTATTCTTATAATTAGAAAAAAATCAAGAAGGACTTGAAAATATTATGAATTACAATAATGAAGATTCGACAAGAGAGAATTTGATACGGAATGAAGGAGAATCGATAAGAGGAGATTCGATTTGGAATGAAGGAGGATCATTTTCATCCAGCGAAGCTGCACAAAAGTGGCAGGAGAAGAGTAATGAAGTATCCAAATCAATGATTCTGGTTATTGTCGGAGTGCTGCTGCTTTTCATCCCACCAGTGGGGATAGCGGTAATTGTTTTCGGTTTTCTAAAAGTATCGAGAGCACAAAAAGAGATGAAGGCGCTGTATAAGGAAGCTTTCGTTCGTGAGCCATTGGTTAACAATTTTCAAAATGTCATATATGAACCTGGAAATGGATTTTCTGAGAATTATGTAAGGGATTTTCAACTTTGCAAAATGGGAAATACATTTCATTCTGAGGACTATATCAAAGCAAGTTATAAGGATATTGATTTCGAAGTTTCTCAGGTTTGCGTAAGATATGTAGATAATTCAGATGACCATGATTATTCAAAGACATATTTTGATGGAAGAATGATGGTTTTTAGTTTCCCTGAAAAGCTGGTATCACAAGTTGCAGTATTCAGCAGGAAATTTAAAGAAAGGTCAGAAAGCATTAAGAAGCAAAAAAAGGATAAAGTTCAGTTGGAAAATGTGCAGTTTAATAAAGAATTTGATGTATATTCACCAGTGGGGGAAGATGCATTTTATCTTATAACGCCACATTTTATGGAACATTTGCAGGAATTATGCAGAAAACATCAGAGCGTTGCCATGAACGTAGTGGGAAATAAAATAGTTCTCGCCTTCAACGAGCCGGGAAATAATGCATTTGACTCAAGCGCCGCAGCAGGAAAGCTGGATTACGATAAAGAAATGCAAAAAGTTCAGGCTGAAATAGATGATATAAAGAACTTTATATCGCTTGTTAGATAGTTAACATAAAAATGGACCTAGGTCCCGGGGGCAGTGGTCCATTTTTATGTTAACCGCATTCCAAGGATCATGAAGGAGATAGTAATATGCAACAGGAAAATAACAGAGAAAAGACGATAATAAAGGTAAGCGTGATAGGAATCCTTGCAAATGTATTTCTGGCCGGATTTAAAGCGGCAATAGGACTCATCAGTAATTCCATCGCGATAGTGCTGGATGCGGTAAATAACCTGTCAGATGCACTTAGTTCTGTGATCACTATCATCGGCACAAAGCTGGCAGGCCGCGAGCCGGATAAAAAACATCCTTTTGGATATGGAAGAATCGAATATTTAAGTTCCCTGGTGATCGCAATCATCGTACTTTATGCGGGATTAACATCATTTGTAGAATCATTTAAAAAGATAATTAAGCCTGAAAAACCTGAATACACCACAGTTTCGCTGGTGATAGTTGGTGTGGCAGTGCTGGTAAAGATAGGACTGGGACTTTATGTTAAAAAAACTGGAGAAAAGGTAAACTCAGATTCCCTTGTAAATTCCGGAAAAGATGCACTGCTTGATTCGGTGATCTCATCAGCAACATTAGTCGCAGCACTGGTGTTTACATTTACAGGGCTCTCCCTTGAGGCATATCTGGGTGCTGTTATTTCAGTTGTAATCTTAAAAGCCGGATTTGAAATGCTTTCTGAAACAATTTCAAGGCTTATAGGGGAGCCGGGGGACGTGCAGCTGATAAAGGATATTAAAAAGACGGTAGTATCATTTGACGAGGTAAAAGGGGCATACGATCTGATACTTCATAATTATGGGCCTGACACTTACAATGGTTCAATTCATGTAGAGGTGGATGACAAATGTTCCATCACCAGGTTGGATGAGCTGACAAGAAGCATAATGAAAGAGGTTTACAAGAAACACGGTGTGATCCTTACTGCTGTTGGAGTTTATTCTATCAATACCGAGGATGAGAAGGTAAAATCTCTTAAAAAGGAGATAGAGGAAATTGTTCTTTCTCATGAGTTTGTAAAGCAGCTTCATGGATTTTTCTACAGTAAAAATGATAACTCCATCCGTTTCGATGTGGTTATAAGTTTTGATGCACCAAGCAGACAGGCCGTTTTTAAGGATATAATAAACGACCTGCAAGATAAATATCCGGATGTGGAATTTGCTTTATCAATGGATATGGATTACGGAGAACTATAACTCGAGAAGTTGACATAAAAATGGACCATAGTCCCGGGGGCTATGGTCCATTTTTATGTCAACCACATTGGGCAGTGGCAAGTATTTTTTTAGGCTTTCCTGTATTTCATATTTTCTCTTTTAAGAAGTCCCTCTGATATCATGTCTCTTCTTATGGTGCAGAAATCATCGTGGAAATCGGCAATGATGATGTTTACCTCGCGCTCGCTATATTCCTTACCTGGCTCGAAAGCCTTTGCGATTTCCTCTAAAATGATCTGTTCCTTCTTTCGCTGCGCCGGAATGCTCTTTAATTTGCCATATTCAAAAAAGCTGTCGATAACTTTTTTTCTGTAGGCATCATCGCGTTCCTGCTGAAGAGCCATTTCCTCGGACTTTTCCTTTAAAATATCCAGGATTGAGACATTAAAAACCTCATCATTAATAGAATAAATGGTGTAATACTGTTCCTTCCTGGAAGTGATAGCCCCAGCGTCCATCAGCTTTTTTAAGTGAAATGATACCGTGGCGGGGGTTAATGAAAGTCTTTCCGAAAGCAAAGAGACATACATATCTTTTTCCATCAAGGTCTTTAAAATTTGGATGCGGGACTTGTCCGCGAGACATTTAAACAGGGTAATAGCCTGGTTTTCAGTCATAAATCTACCTCTTTTCGTATAATAAAAAACGTATCAGCAAATGAATAAATCAGCCAAAATATAATACAACTGAGCAAATAAATCAGCCAGTATATAATACAAATAATCAGATAAATCAGCTAGCATATAATATATCTGACTTAAATTATAAGTTGAAAATCTCATTAAATTCTTTTGTTATTTCACTAACAGCAGCCATCTTGCTTTCCTCGATTAAAATCTTATGGCTGTCTTCGTGGACCTTTGCAGCCTCAAGAGACTTGCTCCACTGAGAGGTGATCTTTTCAAAAGCAGGTGGAAATGCAGCCGCGATTTTATTTTCACCATTAGATTTAAGAGCCGCATTATATACCGCCTTGCTGATATCGTAGATATTAGCCTTGGCCTTTAAAATGTTACTTTCATCTTTTCTTCCATCTGCTGCAAGTGAAGCAACCTCTTCCTCTACAGCTTTCTTACGAGTATCTAAAAAATCAAAAAATAAGTTTGTTTGTTCCATAGTCGTAGTTTCCTTTCTTAGTTAATTTTAAAATTTACGAGCGTGCAATCAACTAATATCCATTAAAACGCGAGCGTGCAGTCAGATGATTTACTTAAAATGCCTGTGGGCAGTTAAGAAATATCGTGAAATATATGAGTGTGCAGTCAAGTGATATCCTTAAAAACGCCAGTGGGCTTGGGATATATGTGAGTGCAGACTTAGGCATGGTATGGATATTAAAATTATTTAATTACTCATCGTATTAAAGATCTGTATCGCGATTAGATAAACATCTAAATGGATAATAAAATTATTTTAGATAAATGTCAAGGGGTTGATTAATAATATAAAAAATGATATTACAATAATATATGAATATATCAAAATGATATATTAGAAATACTGGTATAACAAGGGGATAATTTAATATAGATAATATTGAGGGGCTATATATGGCAAGAGAAAGAAAAATAGATATGGTGATTCTTGGATTACTAAGTCATGAAGATCTAACGGGATATGATATAAAAAAGCGAATTGACGGAGCGATAAGTTTTTTCTGGAAGGGAAGTTTTGGTAACATTTATCCGGCATTAAAGGATATGGAAGCTAGCGGGATGATCCAAAAAAAAGCTGCTGCAGAAGGTGGCAGGGGAAAGATCAGCTATCATATTACTAGCACTGGAAAGAAAGTACTTAAGGAATGGCTCAAAGAAGAACAGGTCGTAAATGAATTAAAGTATGAAACATTACTAAAATTATTCTTTGGTGGCAATGTGGGGAAGGCGGTGGCTATCCGTAACATTGAGGCTTTTGAAAAAAAGATTGAAAAAGAGCTGATGATCCTGAAGAAGTATTGCGAGACATTAAAAGATAAACTGAGTGAAGAGGACCATTTGTATTTTTATCTCACAGCTTCATTTGGAGTGAAGAGTTACGAGGCATATTTAGAGTGGTGCCAGGAGGCAAAGCAGTTACTGGGATGAAAACTAACGAGGCATATTTGGAGTGGTGTCAGGAGGCAAAGCAGTTACTAGGATGAAAACAAAGGAGAAGAAAATGAGCGCGTTATATGTGATATTAAAAATTGTGATGTGGGTGCTGGTAACATTTTTTGCTTCAGATGCGGTCATGCAATTCATTTCATATTCATTTTATAAGGGCGACAGGCAGCTTAAGGACGTGAAATACAGCCCAGTGAAGCTAGAGATAAATGACTCTTTGACAGGTTACGGTTACAACCTGGATGTGGAGACCGATAAAGTGATACTGTTTTTTGGTGGATCATTTTATGTGGCATATAATTCGGTCGGAATGTATGGCGGGAGATTTGACTGCCCGTTTCTTTCGGTGGATTATTACGGAACACAAGAAAGCAAAGGGAAAATGAACCTTCGAACGATGCAAAAGTCTGCTGAGGAATTGTATGATTATGCGGCGGCGAAATATCCGGGGAAGAAGATTATTGTTATGGGCCATAGCTATGGCTGTGGGATGGCAGCATATCTGGCAAGTGTAAGAAAATGCGACCGATTGGTGCTTGCTTCGGGATATCGCACATGCGCGGATTTGTATAACAAGATAATACCCATTTTCTGGGGACCATTTCAAATATTTATAAAAAATAATATCAGGGTAGACCTGTACGCAGAGAAAACCAGCTGCCCGGTTACTATCATTGGATCATATGATGATAAGACGCTTAGCGCAGAGCTTCAGGAGAAGCTGGCAGCGTGTTATGAGAACGCAGATTTAAAGATTTTTAATGGAATTAAACATGAAGATTACTTCATTACTGATGATGTGATTAACTATATTAAGAGCATTTTGTGACTTTCAGTAGTTAACATAAAAATGGACCATAGCCCCCGGGACCTAGGTCCATTTTTATGTTAACCGAGTAGAACTTTACAAAGTGAATGTTTGATAGTATTATAAAGTTAATTCGGTGGCGACCGAGTCGGTGGCGACCGAATAAAAATAATGAAGCGAATTGGCTAAATAAAGTAGCTATCTCTCTTAAAGGAGTCTGATAATATGGCATTTTATGGAAGAAATAAGGAACTTAATAGAATAAAAAAAGAATTAGGATCAGATGAAATGAGGATGTGCCTCATTTATGGAAGACGAAGAGTTGGAAAGAGTGAACTTGTGAAGCAGGCAATAAAAGAGTCGGCTATAAGGAGCATTTACTATGAGTGTAAGCATGTTAAAGAAGAAAGTAATGTTTCGAGCATTTGCGATGTCATTTCCGACACCTTTGACATGCCAAAGTTAGGATATAATAAGATTGAAGAGCTTCTGGATTACATTTTTCAGCTGGCGCAAAAGGAAAATCTGATACTCATATTGGATGAATACCCATATCTTAGAGAAAATGTTAAAGGAATGGACAGTATCCTTCAGGCTTTAGTGGATAAATATAGGGAGACAAGCAAACTAAAGCTTATTATATTAGGTTCATACGTGGATATCATGAAGTCACTCTTAGAAAAGTCAAATCCATTGTTTGGAAGAGTAGATCTGGCCTTAAACCTAAAGCAAATGGATTATTATGAATCAGCATTGTTCTATCCTGCTATGTCGGACGAAGATAAGGTAAGAATATACTCAGTATTTGGGGGAATTCCATATTTTAATAGACTGATAGATGATAGAAAAAGTGTAAAAGATAATATTATTGATCTTATTGCTTCTTCAGGTGCTCGTCTTGAAAATGAGGTTACGATGTACCTTGGTGCAGAAATTTCCAAGATTGTAAATGTAAATGAAGTATTTGATGCACTTTCCAGAGGTTTTTCGAAATATAGTGACATTTTATCTCAGTCACATGTTTCTAGCGGACCAACATTGGTGGACGTTCTTGATAAGCTGATAAGGATGGAAGTTGTAGAAAGACAAGCACCAATAAATGATGAAACAAACAAAAAGAAAACAGGTTATTATATATGCGATAATCTTTCAAATTTCTATTTTAGATACATTTTTAAATATGCCTCTCAGCTTAATATAATGGATCCGGAAATATTTTATAAAAAATATATTGAGAAGGATTTTGAAGAATATTACGTTCCTCACAAATTTGAGGAAATCTGCAAGCAGTATCTTATCAGGCAGAATCTGTTGGGAAACATAGACCCTGTTATCGAAAAGATTGGAAAATATTACTATGACAATCCTGCGCAGCGTACAAATGGTGAGTTTGACGTGGTGACGCAGGATGAGAAGGGATATGTTTTCTACGAGGTTAAATTTAGAAAAAAGAAAATATCTAAAGAAGTGATTGAAGAAGAAATCCAGCAGGTTAAGAATACAGGGCTTGATTGCTATAAATATGTCTTTATTTCAAGAGCAGGATTTACTGAAAATGAAACCGATGAAATTAAGCATCTTGAGCTAAAAGAACTCTACAACTAGTTAACATAAAAATGGACCACTGCCCCCGGGACTATGGTCCACTTTTATGTTAACGCCGTTTATACTTTCCATGAAAAATGCATTGATCTATGACCTGGATAATTATCCGGTTGAACCCCGTGCCTGGCATGAGCTGGAAAATGTAAGAGCATACTACAGGTTGTTTAAGGAAAGAAAAGGGGAGTTTGAGTAGAAATGATTTTGAGACAGCAGGAAAGGTGCTTGAATTTAAAGTTATTTATGGTAATATTATCTTAAGGTGAGTGTGTCTCACCGGTGGGTTCGACACCTTCAATCTGAAAGGCGTGCCGGATTAGTGGCCGGAGTGTTGGCAAGCAACGGAAAAACTTGCCCTAAGTTAACTTAGGAAAGCCGGAAGTAGTGGCCGGACAGTTGGCAGACAACGATAAAATCGAACAGTTATTAATAAAAGGAAGAGGCTCTTTATTATACGGAAGTATTTGAGGAGACTCTTCTTTTTTGGTATAGATATTGTCGCAAACTGCCACAAAGGAAGGTAAAAGGAAGGTGTTTGATGAAGATATTTCATTTTGGTAACAAGGAATCAAATATAGTTTTAATTCAAATGGTCTATGACCACGAGTTAGAAGCAATTGAAAATGAAATTGCCCTGATTAAAAAACTAAGCCAAACCAGTGACTTTCATTTCATCGCGGTAAAGGTTGATAACTGGAATGACGACCTATCTCCATGGGAAGCACCTGCTGTATTTGGAAATGAAACCTTCGGCGGAAAAGCAAAGAAGACTCTTGATACGCTTTTAAATGAAGTAATAAATCCTTTAAAACATGGCGGACCAGCTGACTTGAAAATATATATTGGCGGATATTCGCTGGCGGGATTATTTGCACTTTGGAGCGTTTGTAAGATGGATACATTTTCGCAGAGGGATATAGTCATGTCATCAGTTGGTGATGAATCGATATCGCCAGTAGTATTGGGCAATGCAGCATCTCAGCCTTTATTCGCAGGTTGCGTTGCGGCATCTCCTTCAGTTTGGTTTCCTGGATTTGTGGATTACATTTTTGCAAATGAAATATTTTCGGATAAGATATATCTCAGCCTTGGAAACAAGGAAGAAAAGACCAGAAATCCTGTAATGAGGCAGGTAGGGGAGTGTATCCGAAATATTTATGACATGTTAAATGGCAAAACTAACGTTGTTCTTGAATGGAACGAAGGGAATCATTTTCAGGAGACAGATTTAAGGATGGCGAAAGGCTTTGCGTGGATACTTAAAAAATAAAGTGAGATGAATTGTTCTAAATAAACAGCAGGAAAGGTGCTTGAATTTAAAGTGACTTATGATAGAATGAACTTAAGGGTGGCTGTGATCCACTGGTGTGTTCGACACCTAAATCTGAAAGATATACCGGATGTATAGGCCGGACGGTTGGCAAGCAACGGAAAAACTTGCCCTAAGTTAACTTAGGAATGCCGGAAGTAATGGCCGGACAGTTGGCAGACAACGATAAAATCGAACAGTTATTAATAAAAGGAAGAGGCTCTTTATTATACGGAAGTATTTAAAGGGACTCTTCTTTTTTTAACAAATTGCGAGATGGTTATAAAAAACCAAAAAATAATTCTTGACTCATATTAATTTATATGGTAAATTATAACCATAATAACGAGCGGTTATAAAAAACCAAAAATTAAGCGGCAAAGGAGAAAGAGAAATTGAATAAGAGAATAATAGACTTAAACAAAAATTACTTTGATAATGAAAATGTTAAAAATCTTCCTGAAAGATATAAAAAAATATGGGAAGAAGTACAAGAGTGTAGAGAGGAAATCGAATATATTCTAAGAAATATGCCTACAGTAATCAATAAAGACTCTTGGGATAAGGACATGGATTTTGTTATAGCAGCTTATTTATTATCAAGGGCTGGAGAATTTAATGATCCATTTTCATACAAACCATCAGAGGATAAAGATCTGGATAAAGATATTCTAGCTGCCTATGAATCAACAGAAATATACAAATACTGGGATGAACTTTTAGAGCTTGTTAAAAAATACAATATAAATATTTTTAAATTAGTTTCTAAACTGAAAAACTATTCATCTTCGCTTATAACACCGGAAGGTGTAGGGATACTTGCTGAGGAGATACTTGATATAAAAGAACAGGAAAGCTTTTCAGATTTGTGTTGTGGAGCTGGTTCTATTATAAGAGCAATATGTAGTAGTTCAAAATGCAAGCATGCATATGGATTTGACATAGACCAGAGTGCTATTGCCATGGCAAAAATATATGGGGAGGATTCTGATATTCATTTTGAAAGAAAAGATATCTTTTCTTTAGTAACAGATTCTACAGATAAAGTAACTTACGATAAAATCTTCTGTAATTTCCCATTTGGAGAAAAGTTTATAAATCTTAAAAAGGGTAAAGAATTTTTATCAATACTTGAGAAGAGAGTCCCATCAATTTCAAAAGCCACATCATCAGATTGGTTATATAATGCATTAATTACAGAGCTCCTTTCAGATGATGGTAAGGGGGTAAGTATTGTTACTAATGGAAGTACTTGGAATATGATAGATGCTCCTATAAGAAAATACTTTATTGAAAAAGGATTAATTGAGGCTGTTATAGAACTTCCGGCAAGGATGTTTTCAAATATTATTGCAGCAACATCATTAGTAGTATTTAGTCACAATAATAAAGGCGTACGTTTAATAGACGCAACAAACCAGTTTAAAGCAGGACGAAGATTGAACGAACTTACTGATGAAAACATAGATTATATTTTAGATTTAATTCAGAAAGATTGCGAAGAGAGTATTTTTATTGATGTTGATACTCTGCGTGATAATGATTATGTCCTTAATATGAGTAGATATAAAAGAGTTGATAATATAGAGAATGGAAGACCATTTGGAGAAGTGATAAGTAGAATCACAAGAGGTTCTTCAATAAAAGCTTCGGATTTGGATGAAATGTCAACTAATGAGCCAACTAATATGCAGTATCTAATGTTAGCTAATATCCAGAACGGAATTATAGATACTGAATTACCTTATCTAAAAGAAATTGATGCAAAGAATAAAAGATATTGCTTGAAAGATAGATGTCTAATCCTTTCAAAAAATGGATATCCTTACAAGGTTGCTATTGCAGAAGTAAAAGAGGGACAAGAGATACTGGCAAATGGTAATCTTTATATCGTTGAATTAGATGAAGAAATAGTTGATCCATATTATATTGCTGCGTATTTAGGAAGTGAACAGGGAACATCAGCTTTAAAGAGTATTACTGTAGGAGCAATACTGCCTAATGTTGGGGTGGAACAATTAAGAAAATTGGTGATTCCAGTTCCTGATATGGAAGTTCAAAAAAAGATTGCTAATAAATACAAAGATCTTAAGGATGAGATAAAACTATTAAAACTAAAAATAGAAAGAGCTAACAATGAATTAGCTAATATTATTGAGGAAGGAGGCATTTGATGAAACTTGATATTAATGAATTATTAGAACTTGAAAAAGATGTTAAATCAGTTCTGGATGATAACCTTGAAAGAATAATAATTAATCTAAACGCCTCTGATAACCTTGGAGTTTTTTTAGAAATGATCGGAATGTCTGGTTACCTTAATTCCAAGAAAAATGCATATAGTGATGGAACAATTATTGTAATAGGACAATCAGACATTTCTAAAGATAAAATCATAGGAGTTGCAAAGGAATTTGGTCTTGCTAAAGACAGGTTTGAATTCTATTTAGAATACGAAGATGCCAAAACGGCAAATTTACGGAAAACACAATGGTCTTCAAATTACAGCTGCATTTTAGTAGGTCCTATGCCACATAGTGGAGAAACGAAGGGGGATTTTAGCAGTATTATTACTGAATTAGAAAATGCCGATGGTTATCCACCAGTGGTCAGGATGGGAAAAAACGGTTTGAAAATCTCAAAAACTTCGTTTAGGGAAGCTGTGAAATGTGTGTTGGATAAAGGGATAGTCACTGTATAGAAATTATAGGTTATAATATATATATTATTGTTCAATTTAGTCATTTGATGTAAAATGACTAAATTGAAGTCCTTGATGACTAAATTAAATAAGCGTATAATGTTAATTGTAAATTAATGATTTCGGCTATGATTGCTGAATAATCACATTATGGAGAATGTATGAAAACATTTGAGTATAAAGAAAAATGCCAGAAGTTATTATCAATTGACATTGTAAAAAGTCTTACTCTAATAAATGAATACAAAGGTGAGCAAAGACTCTTTATAGAAGCTCATAGAGATGAATTAAAGGAACTGATTGATATAGCCAAGGTTCAGAGTACGGAATCATCCAACAGGATAGAGGGAATATTTACAGCAGATGAAAGATTAAAGAATCTGGTGCAGAAGAAGACGGCACCTCGGAACAGAGATGAATCTGAGATTGCAGGTTATAGAGATGTGCTTAACACGATTCATGAAAGCTATGACTACATACCTGTTAATCCGAGCTTTATCCTTCAACTCCATCGGGATATGTACAAATTTATCGGAAATAATAGCGGTGGAATCTATAAGACAAGTGATAACATTATCCAGGAGATTGGGGCGGATGGAGAAAAAAGAGTGAGATTTCAACCTGTTCCTGCATGGGAAACCTCTGAAGCTATGGACAGGCTGTGTGAAGCCCATAAGAATGCAAGAGATGAAATTGATCCATTACTGCTTACCTGTATGTTTATTCTTGATTTTCTTTGCATTCATCCTTTTAATGATGGAAATGGAAGAATGAGCAGGCTTCTTACTTTGTTACTGTTATATCAATCGGGATTTATAGTTGGAAAGTATATCAGTTTAGAGAAGTTAATTGAAGATTCAAAAGAAACCTATTATGAGGCACTTCAGGATAGCTCAGTTAACTGGCATGAAGGGGAAAATGATTATCGGCCATTTGTCAACTATATGCTAGGGATTATCATAAGGGCATATAGGGATTTTGAATCAAGAGTAGAACTTGTGACAGATCCAAGTATATCAAAAGCAGACAGAATTTCAGAAATTATTAGAAATCATATAGGACCTATCACAAAGTCAGAGCTTCTCAAAATGAATCCGGATATCAGTGATACTACAGTACAGAGAGCTTTGGCAGATTTATTAAAGAATAATAAGATAATAAAAATCGGCGGTGGCCGTTACACTAAATATGTGTGGAATACGGAGGAATAAATGATTACAGGAGAATTAAAGAATAAGATAGATAGTCTGTGGGATACATTTGCAGCAGGGGGACTTGTAAATCCGCTCGAAGTAATTGAACAGATTACTTATTTAATGTTCATCAGAGATCTTGATGATATGGATAATAAAAGAGAAAAAGAAAGTGCAATGCTGGGACTTCCATATAAGAGCATTTTTGCAGACGAGGTTAAAGTGGGCGACCGTTCTATTGATGGAAAACAGTTAAAATGGTCCGTCTTCCATGATTTTCCTGCAGGAAGAATGTACACGGTAATGCAGGAGTGGGTGTTCCCATTTATTAAGGATCTTCATGGAGACAAGAATAGTGCATATTCAAAGTATATGGATGATGCAATATTTAAATTACCTACGCCACTGCTTTTATCAAAGGTTGTAGATTCATTAGATGACATTTACGCTCTTATGAATGAAACTCAGTCTACAGATGTACGTGGTGATGTGTATGAATATCTCTTAAATAAGATTGCATCAGCAGGTAGAAATGGTCAGTTTAGAACTCCAAGACATATCATTAGAATGATGGTTGAAATGGTAGATCCTAAAGCAGATGATACAATCTGCGATCCAGCCTGCGGAACTTCAGGATTCCTTGTATCAGCAGCGGAATATTTAAAAGAGACAAAAAAAGAAGAGATATTCTACAACAAGGATAAAAAAGAGCATTACATGAATTCTATGTTTAATGGATTTGACATGGATAGAACCATGCTTCGCATTGGTGCTATGAATATGATGACTCATGGCATTGATAATCCATTTATCGAATATAGAGACAGCTTATCAGATCAGAATTCAGACCATGATAAATACTCACTTATTCTTGCAAATCCTCCGTTTAAGGGAAGTCTTGACTCAGACGCTGTTTCAACGGATCTTTTAAAGGTTTGTAAGACTAAGAAGACAGAATTATTATTCTTAACTTTATTTTTAAGAATACTTAAAGTTGGTGGAAGATGTGCATGTATCGTTCCTGATGGCGTGCTTTTTGGTTCATCAAAAGCCCATAAAGATATCCGCAAGCATATAGTAGAAGACAACAGGCTTGAAGCGGTAATTTCTATGCCATCAGGTGTATTTAAGCCATATGCAGGAGTATCTACAGCTATCCTTATTTTTACAAAAACAAATCATGGTGGAACTGATAATGTATGGTTCTATGACATGACAGCTGATGGATACAGCCTTGATGATAAGCGAACTCCTGTAAATGAAAATGACATCCCTGATATCATTGAAAGATTTAAGAATCTGGACAAAGAAGCAGAACGTAAACGTACAGATAAGTCATTTATGGTTACTAAGCAGGAAATAGTAGATAATGAATACGACTTGTCTATCAATAAATATAAAGAAGTTGAATATGTGAAGGTAGAATATCCACCAACATCTGAGATCATGGCTAATATCAGAGAAATAGAAAAGCAGATAGCAGTAGAGATGGATGAGTTGGAGAGATTACTGGGGGAGTAATATGTCTAAAGTTACGATTGATATTAATGGAGTAAAAAATGGATTAGAAAATATAGGATATATCGTTTCGGATTTAGAAGAAAGAGAAAATAACGGTAAAAATTGGCAATTTAAGTTTTCTAATAGCGGTGCATCTGTGACTGTTTATGATACTAATAATAAATATAACTCGGTTGTTAATGGAAAGTGTGAAACTGATGAAAAAGAAAAATTGAAAGTAATAATTGATAAACTTAAATGTAAGGAATTGGAAATAGATCCACTTAATAAGGAGATTGTTGCATTAATAAATTCTAAGCATGAAGGTGCATATTATGACTTTAAGAAAGAATGGAATAAAGATAAAAAAGAAGATTTATTACATGATATTTTATGTTTGTCGAATAATGTTGAAAGAAAAGATGCATATTTAATTGTTGGTGTTCAAGATGATTATAATGTTGTAGGAGTTGATGACTGGAAAAAATCAAATGAAATCTATGACTTTATAAGTAATGTAAAATTTGCAGGAGATAACCGACCGGATGTTGAACTAAAACAAATATATTATATGTTTCATAAAGTGGACGTTTTAGTATGTAAGAAAAGTGATAAATGTCCATTCTTCTTAAAGGAACCATACAATAATAAAGTGTTTCCTTATATTTATACTAGAACAGGTGATAAAAATACTCCAAAGAACCAAAATGCAAATTATGCTGATATTATGAGACTTTGGAAGTACAATATTGAATTAAGTATGAAAGGCACAAATTGAGATTTGTAGGGATGAT
>DFFQ01000061.1 GCA_002371025.1 Lachnospiraceae bacterium UBA3772
GGAACATGCTTATGAGCTGCTGCATGATAGACTATATCAGGTTTAAATCTTTCAAATATTTCCATCACTCGTCTTGAATCACGGACTGAACCTATTATTGTCTCAAGATGAAGTTCTGGATATTTATCCTTTAATTCCAGCTGTATGGAATAAGCATTATTTTCATAAATATCAAAAATAATGAGGCATTTAGGATCGTGTTTAGCTACCTGACGACAAAGTTCAGAACCAATAGAACCTCCACCACCTGTAACAAGAACCGTTTTACCTTTTATGGATTTAAATACCCCGCTCATATCTGCTTTTATTGGTTCTCTTCCAAGAAGATCCTCCACGGATACATCCTGCATAGTCTTAACCGATATTTCGCCCTTAACAAACTGATAAACCCCTGGTATGGTTTTTATCTCACAATCTGTATTCTGACAGATATTGATTATATCCCTTTTTGTAGTGGCATCCATACTTGGAATAGCTATAAATATCTTTTCAATATGATATTCTTCTACTGCTTTAAGTATGTCATCTCTTCCACCGACGATTTTTACACCGTCGATGAATCTGTTCCATTTATTCTTATCATCATCGATGATAGCTACAACCTTGCCACCATTTCCGGCACCTTTGTTAATATCACGAAGGATCATCTGTCCTGCAGAGCCTGCACCTATAAGAAGAATCCTTGGATACGCCTGATTCTTTCTATATGATCTTAAAAGTCGGATAAATCTGTAAGAATATCTGATACTGGTCGTTATCAGGAACTGAAGTATTCCTCCAAATACATAATATGCCAGCGGCATTCTATGGAACAGAAATGTTATTCCTATCACATGGATTATGATAGTTATACTATTGGCATATATCAGCCTTATCAATTCTTCAAAACTTGCATATAGCCACATGGAATTATATAGCTTAAACATCTGGAATACTACTACCAGAACAAATGCATAAAAAATAAAGAATGCTAAGAAACTTTTAAGATAAATTCCATTGATATTTGAATATCTGAAATCAAATCTTATAAGAAGTGCAAGAAAATAAGAGGCCCCAACGGAAATTATATCAAACATCACAAGGAAAATTGATACTATCTGCCATCTCTGGAATCTTTTAAATTCTTTAACTCCGATATTTGCCAGATCTAAACCTTCATCAAGATCTTCATTTTGAATATTCAGATTCTGTTCATTTATATTATTTGTATTTAAATCTTTCATAAGTATATGTAACTTGCGTTACTCTCCCTGCTGTTAAGTAGTTTTTATCAAACCACTTTATCAATTACTTCAAGTCCTACAGTTACTTCAACGGTTCTTCCTAATAATTCTGTAACAATAAGAGCTTTTCTCTTATGTCTGTCTATCTTCTTTATCTTTGCTTCCTGTCCTAAAAGAGGACCGCTGATTACTCTTATCTGATCCCCTGTTATTATCCCACGGGACATCTCAACCTCTTCTTTTTCACCCATAAGAGATAGAAGAAAATCTTCTTCCTGTCTATATATAGGCATTATCTCATCTTCCTGTTTTAGAAAATCAGCAAAATCAAGTATATCCCTTAAATATGGAGTTATTCTGTCCGGATTTTCTGTAACAATAAATATATATCCTGCAAATAGTTTTACTTTTGTTGTAAACCATTGTCCTGCCAGCCTCTTCGGCATCATCTTGTATGGAATTATAATTCTTTCATATAAATGCTCCGGGAGGATTGCTTCAAGTTTTTCTTTAATTTCATATTCCTTTCCACTCTGCACCCAGATAACATACCAGTTTGATCTTTTAACCAAATCCATTGATTCAACCTATATTATTCAACTTATTTTATTATTACACTATATATTTATCCTTAGATCTTTCATCCTGATCTTGGCATAGCTTCGCCATCCGTACTTTTCAGTCATTAAAAACCGAAAACCACAGTCGTAAGTGATACACACTTTAATATAAGCGCTATATGAGCCATCCACTGGGATGTTTCCCAGAAAGATGGCTCTATATCACGTCCTTTTGTCAATGCTATTAACAGGATGCACTATAGACAACCACTGTATATTCACATGTCTTAATCAAATATAAGTAGATATATATCTTCTCTACTCACCGCTTCCATTTCCTACTATAAGGCGAAGCTTTGCCTCGTTACTCTTATTTCCGTCTGAGTCAATACAGAAATAAGTAATTATAAATGTTCCATCACTTGATAAACTGTAATCGTCATTGTAATGGATATTTTTGAAAAGATCACTCTGTGTGTCCTTATCATCTACTATCTGTTCCACATAATTAAGTGGAGTAAACTGACCATCCACATCTACATTAAGCTCATGTCTTGAAAGCTTAAGTACCGGACTTCCAGTAGATTCCATAACAGGATCTTCAAATCCGTCTGCTTTAGGTGCTTCCGTTGTAGGAGCTTCTGTTGTAGGAGCCTCTGTAGTTGGGGCTTCTGTTGTGGTATCTTCTGTTGTAAGTTCTTCGGTTAATTCCTCATCTATTGCAGGGATGTACTTAACTAACTTTGAACCCTTACCTAAATTATTGGAATAATCATATACAGCGTAAGTTACTAAAGCTTCAGTACCATTTCCAGTTACTGCTATATCATAGATTCTTACGTTTTTTGAAAGATCTCCATCCTTATTATCATGGGCTGATGCTCCGATAAGCAAGGAATCATAAGGATCTCCTTCTTTATAAGTTATATCTCCTGCAGGCACTGTTACAACAGGTGCTACTCTGTCAGAAAACAGTCTTGAACATACACAGGCTGCTCCAAGAGCTATTGTTGATACAAAAAGGAGTGCAGTCGCAGTCTTTCTCATTAGTTTGCTCCTCCTTCTGCTTCTTTGCCGTAATATTTACCATAGTACTTACCGTAATATTTTCCATAATACTTACTGTAATATCCTTTACCGGTATGTAATGGAACCTTATTTAGTATAACACCAAGGATACGGCAGTTTGTCATTTCCAGCTGTTCCTTGATACCCTGAGCCAACTTATAACTAACTGCATTGTCCATAACTACAAATGCAATTCCGTCTGCTACCTGAGATACTACCGCAGCATCTGTTACCGCCCCTATAGGAGGACAGTCAATTATTACATAATCAAATCTTTCTCTTGCTGCACTCACCAGACTCTTAAAAATCTCATTTGAAAGAAGCTCTGATGGGTTTGGTGGAACTGGTCCTGCAACAATCATATATAAGTTATCTATACTTGTTTCATAAAGAACATCCTTAAGTTCCTTAACTCCTGAAAGATAATGGGAAAGTCCGAAGCTTGCTCCTGTTATCTTATAACGGCCAACCAACATGGATTTTCTCATATCCGCGTCAATAAGAAGTACTTTTTTTCCTGACTCTGCTATTGTTCTGCAAAGATTAATTGCAACAGCTGATTTTCCTTCATTTGGCATAGAACTTGTAAGAGCTACAACCTTAACATCCTTACCACAGAATGTAAGATTAGTTCTAAGGCTCTTAAACGCTTCATCCTGGTAGTAGCCAGGTTTCTTTAACTTACCTATTGTGATCCTATTCATCCCGGCTTACCTCCTCTTGGATTTCTTCTTAGTTCCAGCAGCTAAATCTGTATCGAATTCCTCATCATAAGGAATTGATGCGAGAATTGAAAGTCCAAGATATTTTTCAACATCATCTGAACCTTTAATTCTATCATCTGTTAAGAACATTATGATAAATACTGCTGATGAGATGACAAACCCAAGCATAAATCCAATGACTGAATTCTTAACTTTATTTGGTCCTACCGGTTTCTCAGGCAGATTTGCATAATCAACAACATTTACAGCTTCGATATCCATAACCTGCTTAATCTGAACTGCTGCTGCAATTCTTATAGCGTTGGAAATATCCTGGGCTCTTGTTGGATTTGTATCTTCTACTGTAATAGTAAGGATACGTGTGTCCTGAGAATTCGTAACTGTTACTCTGCCGGCCAGCTGATCAGGAGTAAGATTCTTCATATCCGGATAAGTATTCTGAAGATCAAGATCTGCCATAACCTGATTCATAACTGTGCGGCTCTTTATAAGCTGGGCATAGTCTTTAGTAAGCTGAGTACCTGTCTGCAGGTCTGAATAAGTTACCTGCTGGGCATCCTGTCTGCTTAATACATATATACTTGTAGACGATCTGAATTTCTGGCTGATAAATTCGGAGCTATAGAAATACATTAAAAATGCTCCTGTGAGCGATGCCAGAACAATGATGAGTAGATTGCTTAAAAGAACATGAAACAATTCCATCAAATCAATTTCAACTTCATTTGAATTATTATTCATGATTTAATTTCCCCTTTAATTTTTTCCTCTTAACTAGTCACAAAGTTAGTCTAAATATTCATCAGCAAGAACATGTCTTGGATTATCAATGAATAATCTATTCATATAAGCCTCGCCATATTTCTTTCCGATTTTTTTTGCAGCATCCTGAATCTCCATCTGTCTCATACCTGTATCTCTATGAGCATCAGTTCCTACAAAATGGCACAATCCATTACTTAATAACTCTTTACAAAACTTCTTTACAGCCCGTCCTTCCTTACCGACAATACTACCGGCATTAAGCTGCATATACGCTCCGTCTTTGTACAGATTTTCTATTCTTTCAAAATCCATGAATAATGCATCGAATCTGTTAACGTGAGCAATTATAGGAATATAGCCATTTGATACTGCTATTCTTATTGCTTCTTTAATATATTCAAAACTTACTGAAGTGATAAACTCCATAAGGATATATCTTGAACCAGCCATAGTTGGAACACTGTGGTTCATAATATCATTATCTGTGATATCCTTCTTGTAGAAAATCTCTGCTCCAGGATATAACTTTATGCCCGGGAATCTTTTCTCAGCAAGTTCTTTAACTGTATTAAAGGCATCAAGTAATTCATCGTTACTCTTCTTCCATGCCTCATAATTATAATGTGGAGTACAAATGATTTCTTTTATTCCTTCACTGTCTGCTTTTTCAAGCATATTTAAAGTCATTTTTGCATCCTTAGAACCATCATCTACCCCGTATAGAATGTGGCAATGCATGTCAAAAAGCCCTGTTATCTTTTTTCCCATGACATAATTCCCCTTAGCATTAAAACATCACTTATTATAGACAATATTGAACTTTAAGTCAACCTTATTAAGCTAAAATATACAGAAAAGGTCGTTTATGACCACAAAATATAGATTCAATCATTATTTCCACTTGCATATTTTGCGGGTCATCCTATTCTTCAACCGTTTGCGCTTTATCCAACCCACTTTGTAACCCCCCGAAATGGACCATAGTCCCGGGGGCTATGGTCCATTTTTATGTTAACCCGTAATGAGCCATAGTCCCGGAGGCTATGGTCCATTTTTATGTTAACTTGCGCTGTTTCAGACTTCTTTCATAGGTTTCTTGCAGTATAACTTGTACTCATAAAGAAATTTATGTATAATTTTGATATCAAAGGAGGTGTAGTCATGCCAACAATTAAATCCAGTGCTGACCTTAGAAATGGATATAATGAAATATCAAATTTCTGTCACACTTTTAATGAACCAGTTTTTATTACCAAAAATGGCAAGGGAGATCTAGCAGTTCTCAGTATTGAAGCATATGATCAGCTTGTTGGAAAAACAGAACTTTATAGTCTAATTCAAGAGGGATTAAATGATGTAAAAAAAGAAAATACAAGACCTTTCTCTGAAGCAATATCTGATATCAAAAAAAGGCGAAAAAAATGAATTACAAAATTCATATCACAAAAACAGCTGAAACTGATTTAAATACTGCTATCGATTATATTGAATTTACTTTACTTAATCCACAAGCTGCTGATAATCTTCTTGATAAAACTGTTGAAGCCATAAATAAACTTTCCTATATGCCACAAATCCATAGTTTGGTTGAAGATTCTGTTCTAAATGCTTGGGGAATCCGTTTTATTGTAATTAACAATTACATAACTTTTTTCACAATAGATGAACAACTAAAAACAGTATATATACTTCGCTACATTTATGGTAAAAGAAACTGGATTGAGATTCTAAAAAGCGAACCATTATCAATAGAGTAAAATCAATATCAATAAAAAAAACTTCGGTTAAATCAACCGAAGTTTTTTTAGCAGTCCGTACGGGAATCGAACCCATGATTCCGCCGTGAGAGGGCGGCGT
>DFFQ01000060.1 GCA_002371025.1 Lachnospiraceae bacterium UBA3772
CCATCATCAAGATGTTTACTATATGGTTCTCTCAGTTGATTTCCCTTTTCCTGAAGTATGCTAATCATACCATACATCTTAACTCTCATTTTTAAATCAAGTGAATCTAAGAAGTCTTCAACTGGAACTTCCCCATTTCTTTTTTCATATGCTACAACTACAAAATCCAATATCATCCCCCCTTAGAATCATATTATGGCATATATGCCATAATGTCAATTACTAATTTCTCCCTCTTTTATGAATAAACCTAAAGGAAAATGGACCTAGGGGACAGTCCCCTAGGTCCATTTTTATAAAATGTAGCCTCCCCGTCTGAAAGGGAAATCTCTATTCCATCGCTTAGTGATCTATCATCTTCTACAATCTGTATGTTCATAAATGTTTCTTTCCAATCTTTAATTTGATAATGGAATTATAACAAGCGATTCAATAATCTATTTTTCTCTTCTTCGAGCTCATCCACATCTGCACCTTCTGTTATGTTCCATTCATCTTTAAGGAAATCAATCTGGCGCTGAACATAGTTATAAGCCTCAGTATATCTTCCCAGAATTTCATATATCAAAGCCTGCGCCTGCAAATGATCCATAAATACATGTTCCTTATCAGCCTTGCCTAATTCCTCGGCTTTTTTATATCTCTTTAGCGCTTCTTCATATCTTGCATTATTTGCATATATTCCAGCTACTTCAAAAATAGCATCATAACTTTCTGGATAGTCATTTTCAAGACTTGATACTATTTCCCATGCATCTTTAGCTCGGTACTCAGCAAATGCAATATAGGCTTCATATACCAGAATCAAGACTTCCTTATGATCAGCTAATTCCTTATATTTATTTAAGAAACAAGAGGCTTCATTTGTTCTATGATCTGCAATCAGATTATCCATTAAGAAAAGGTAATTTCTACCTATTTCTGGATTTTTATCAACAAGGTTCTTATAAAAATCTATCGTTTTACTATGCTGTCTTGCATTCCAGTCCCAAACATATGCACCTTCGCTCTTTGCAAGCAGCCATTGATCTTCCTTTAAATTTGGATGAAGATTCATAGCCTTCCTTGCATAAAGGCTGACGTATCTAGCATCACTCACCATTCTATGATGGTAGAGATGTGCTAAAAATGACTCTATCCTTCCTTTTACTCTTTCAGGATTATTTTCATTATATGAATCTTTTATTTCCTGTAAAAATGCTTCCGTGCTTCTGAACTGTTCATCCGTAAGTTCAGTCTCATAATCAAGCATATTTTCTATTCGATGTAATTTCTGATCTGTTGTTAAATCAAAAAGTTCATCTATAGTTACTCCAAAGAATTCCGAAATCGCCGGAAGCAGTGATATATCAGGGGCACATACATTATTCTCCCATTTAGAAACAGACTGACTGCTTACACCAAGAGCCTCAGCTAACATTTCCTGTGTTGCACTTGCCTTTAAACGAAGGGCTTTAATCTTATTGCCAATATTCATTTAACGTATTCTCCTACTTTTTAAATTTGAAGAAACGAAGCTTCATTTCCAACTGACAAGGTTCATTTTAAAGCACCACGCCCTTCCCCACAACAACGTAAATTTAGAGTTTTTACAACCGTCTGTTAAGTTGACATAAAAATGGACCATAGTCCCGGGGGCTATGGTCCATTTTTATGTCAACTTGTATATTATTTAACTATGCTTTTTATTTTAGAACCTCCAGCTCTGCGATTGATGTATAATGCTTTACCATAAAGTTCTCCGGCGCATTATTTTCAAGCATCTCCATATGTTCCTTGTCCCACGCTTCAAGCGTGTCCCCTGTCATCGATGCGCCAACGCCTCTGCAGGCCCTCATTCGTCCATGCCATCCCTCTCTTGAAAATGGAATGTCCACTCTTACTTCCTTCCTTGTCTTTAAAGTAAAAAACTCCAGGTACTGCTCCGGAACAAGAACCGGATGAACCTTGTCTCCGCAGCCAGTCCAGTTAGGATTATATTTTAAAATGATCTCCTCACTTTTTTCCGCAATCTCATCCTCAAACGGAAGCCATCCCATGTAAAGGATCAGGAATTTCCCGCCCTTTTTCAGCATCTTTGCAAACTGCGGCGCGGTTATATCATGATTAAAATACCAAATGCACTGACAGGCAGTTATCACATCAAATGTATCATCCGGAAATGATACTTCCTCGGCTCCTGCCACAAGGAAATCTATATCCATATCCGATTCACTTGCAAGTAGCTTCGCCTGCTGAATCTGATTTTCTGAAACATCCGCAGCAGTCCATTTGGCGCCGTACTTATACATATTTCTTGGAAGAACGCCGGTTCCAGTACCTAGATCTAAAACCTTCTGTCCATCCTTGCAAAGCCCCAGTTCCAATATCATGTCATAAAACGTCTGTGGATAAATGTCCCTAAATTTTGCATAATCTGCGGAAGTTTTTCCCCAGTCAAATGCCTTTCCCTTATCAATATTTTCAATGATCATAGCGGCTCCCCTTTCTAAATCTTTCTTTATTTTTCTATTTTAGTTCCTTCCTATATACGCGCGCTTCAAATGTTTTGCTTCCATCCATTTTAGAATACTTGCTGTCTTTCCAGTAAGTCATGCCCAGCTTTTCCATTACACGTCTGCTCTTATTATTATCAACGGCAAATTCACCTACAATGGCACGCACGCCTTTTTCTTTATCTACATAATCGATAAGTGCACGTATCGCCTCTGGAACCAGCCCTTTTCCCCAGTAATCTTTTCTAAGATTATAGCCAATCTCCCAGGCATCTATATCCTTTTTATAAAATAGTCCTCCCATTCCGATCATCTCACCTGTTTCTTTTAAAACAAATCCCAGATCAAATTCAGCCGCCCCATCAATATTTCTTGTTTTAATCCATTCCCTTGTGAAATCTACACTTTCATGGACTGTATAATTCATAAATGTATTTACGTCAGGATCTGATGTCCACTTAAATATCGCCTCTGCATCGTCAGTTGTTACTGTTCTAAGAATTAATCTATCTGTTTCAAGTTCACGCTTCATATTGTTGATCTCCTTTACACATTTTTTCATTTACCGTAAGGCCGTTGATTCAGGCTCTTTACTCAAAGATATTTGCCATAATGATCTCATCCCTATATGTGCCATCCTTAAGCTTGAATGCCCTCGGATTCTTTCCGTATTCCTTAAAGCCCATTTTCTCATACATGTGCCTTGCTCTGTCATTATCGCTGTACACGCCAAGTTCAACCTGCTCAAATCCATTTTCCTTTGCCTGCTCCAGCGCAACCTTCATCATAAAGCTTCCAAGCCCCATCCCCGTATAAGCCTCGCGGATTGACATTCCCAGGTAGGCTCGATGAAGATATTTTAAATGCGGCCTTACTAGAGTCACCCCAAGATCACCGATCAGCTCGTCGCCGATAAAAGCACTGACTAAAAAATCCCTGTCACTTTCGGAAATACTGTTAATCCCCGCTCTTACCAGCTGAAGATCAATCTGCCCATCTTCCGGTTCCCTTGCCATAAAATGAGTCTCCCCCGCAGTTGCTTCTCTATGAAGTTTTATCTTCATTGCATCCTCTGGGCCAGCACTCTTAATGGTAACCTCGCAGCCATCAGGTAATATAAATCTTTGTTCTTTAATCTTCATGTCAGAGCCTCCTTGTAAAAAAACCTGCTAACAAAAGTCA
>DFFQ01000167.1 GCA_002371025.1 Lachnospiraceae bacterium UBA3772
ACTACACTTTTATGGTACTAAAAAGCAGGACCGTTGGTTCTTTATGAACCATCAGTCCTGTTTTTTACGTAAGTTATGTTTTTTCACGCCCTTTATTATCTTATTACAAGATTATAACCCAACTTAACCTCTTCAAGAGGAATAGAATTATCATTTATCAATGTTAGCAGCATCTTTGCTCCCAAGGAACCGCTGTCTTCATAAGAATAATGTATAGTATATATCCTGTGTCCTGCAATGTCTGTTAATGAAGAATCTCCAACTCCAGTGATAAGAACATCTTCAGGTACTTTAATATTATGAGCTAACAGGGCTTTCATTGCTCCCACTGCTATCTCATCAGTGGCACATATAAGAGCATCCAACTGACTGTAATTACGATATATCTCTTCTGCCGCATCAAATCCTGCCTCCATGGTAAAACTATCAGCAGTCTCTATATACATATTCTCCTGTTTTAATCCAGCCTCTTTAAGAGCATCTAAAAATCCTTCATGTCTGTCATATCCGACAGCTTTATCAGCCTGCATAACGCCTATATATCCAATTCTTCTTCTGCCTTCAGCTACAACTTTCTTTGTCATATCATGAATAGCACCATAGTCATTATGATATACACATGCATATCCAGGGAATTTCTGTCCAACTACAACAACAGGGATCCTCATTTTTTTCATAGCTGATTTATGCTCTTTAGTAAAGACAGTTCCTACAAGGATAACTCCATCAACCTGTGCATCATTAAAAGCCTTAAGATATTCTACTTCCTTCTTGTAATCATTCTGGGTTACAGCAAGAAGCATATGATATCCCGTCTCATTCAGAACACTTAAGATTCCTTCAACTACACTGCCTATGGAATGAGATGCCATCTTAGGAGTTATGACTCCTATTATCATTGACTTTTTAGTTCTAAGCATCTGAGCCTGAACCGAAGGTCTGTATCCTGTTTCTTTTACAACCTTCTCAATTCTCTCCCTTTTCTCACTTGAAATATAGCCATTATTAAAATAACGGGATACGGCCGCATTGGATACTCCTGCAAGCTTCGCTATATCAGAAATATTCATTTCTCATCCTCCATAAATATTAAAACTGCGCCCGCCAATAAATACATCTTTAAACTTCATCCTTTTTTAAATAATAGAAGCTATAAGCCGGAATGTCTACACCTTTTGCTAACATTTTCTTACCGCTTATAAGATCTGTATACCAACCATCATCTTCGTTTATCCATGCTGTCTGATCATTTTCACTAAAATTGAATATGCCTATTATCTTTTCTCCATCCAGATATCTTCCAATGGCTAAAACTTCCTTTGTCCAGGTTTCAAGAGTCCAGGTATCCGCCTTAGAATCGAAAGCCTTCTCCTGCTTTCTTATTTCTTCTAACTGATTCAGAGCATTAAAGATCCTTCCCTGAACACTGTTACTTACATCTATTTTTTCAGCAGCTTTCCAATCCATCTTTCCTCTATGGATGTATCTTGAATCTGCCGCTTTTTTAGGATCTTTCTTATATGAATAGTCATTTACCTGTCCTATTTCATCACCGCTGTAAATAACAGGAATTCCCGACTGCATAAACATATAAGCATGAAGCATCACATCAAGATGTATAGCCTGAGTCATCATATCCTTATCAGCCTCAAACCCGGCTCTTTCCACACCGCACATAGAAGCTGTAGTACCACAGAATCTGGCATCCTGTGTTACAGGATCATCATTATAAAGTTCCCCTCTGGAATTACTGTTTCCTGCATAACCTCTGAAATAATCATTTAAGTATCTCTTATGTGGGACTTCCTGCATACCATAGTTTAAAAGTGTAGGATAATCCAGTCCCCATCCGATATCATCATGACATCTGAGATAATTTAAAAATGTATACTGTTTGGGAAGTGCATTTACACTATCCAGCTGTTTTTTCAAAAGTCTTACATCCCTTGTGGCAACAGTATGCCAGGTGGTTGCCATCGTAGTAACATTATAAAGCATATGGCATTCCGGTTTATCCACAGTTCCAAAATAAGGAACAACTTTTGATGGTTCCATTACTACTTCTCCAAGTAAAAGAACTCCCGGACAAACAATCTCCCCTATTATCCTCATCATTCTTACAAGAGTATGAACATGAGGCAGATTTCTGCAGGTTGTATATAACTCCTTCCAGATATAAGGAACTGCATCCAGTCTCATAACATCTATTCCCTGATTTGCAAGGAAAAGGAAATTATACATCATCTCATTGAATACCCTTGGATTCTTATAATTAAGATCCCACTGATATGGGTAAAATGTGGTCATTACATAATGACGAGCCTCTTCACACCATGTGAAATTTCCCGGCGCAGATGTTGGAAAAACCTGAGGGACTGTCTCATCATATTTTTTAGGAATATAATCACTATCGTAGAAGAAATATCTACTCATATATTCCCCGTCTCCTTTGCGAGCCTTAACTGCCCACTCATGATCCTCCGATGTATGATTCATAACGAAATCCATACAAAGATTGATATTTTTCTTATGACATACCTTTGAAAGATGGCTTAAATCTGCCATTTTACCTAAGTCAGGTCTAACCTTTCTAAAATCCGATACTGCATATCCTCCGTCAGACCTGCCCTCAGGAGTATCAAGAAATGGCATAAGGTGAATATAATTAACGTTACACTTCTCTATATAATCAAGTTTTTCTTCCACACCCTTGATATTACCGGCAAAATTATCTATATAAAGCATCATGCCCAGCATATCATTTCCCTTATACCACTCTGGATCTGCTTCTCTTTTTTCATCGATTTTCTTTAAATAAGCTTCTCTCTTATTGTAGAATACTTCAATCTTTTCAATAAGCTCAGCAAACATGGAACTATTATTATAAAGTTCCATGTAAAGCCATTTCAGCTCATCAACTCTTTCAACTAATCTGCTTTTAAAATCCATATTTATCTCCCTTATTCAATAGACAAAGGATTTAGAGGTTCTCCTGAAAGAATTTCTTAATTTCTGCTACAGCTGTTTCTTCGTCTTCTCCTTCGACACAAACAACTACCTCACTACCCTTTTTAACTCCCAGTCCTATCAGCCCCATAACTCCCGTTAATTTTGCTTCATTTCCGTTGAATTTGATCACTGACTTACTCTGAAACTGTTTTGCCACCTTTACAAGTAATCCTGCCGGTCTTGCATGAATACCAACCTCATCTGTGATCACATAATTAAAACTCTGCACTTTAACATTTCCTCCTTATATTTAGATTTCAAACATTTTATTTCCTACTTCTTCATCGCCCATACCGATGATCTTAAAGTCAGGATAATCATCACTATTCGTTAATAAAACTGCTGTTGTTGTATCATATCCAGCTGCCTTGATCTTATCTATATCAAATGTCATTAACAGCTGCCCCTTTACTACTTTGTCCCCTTCAGCTACCTTCACCAAAAAGCCATCGCCATTCATCTTAACTGTATCAATGCCAACATGGATAAGTAGTTCCATATCATGGCTTCCGGTAATTCCAATGGCATGTCCTGTCTCTGCTACAGAAGAAATCTCACCATCAAATGGAGCATATACAGCACCTTCTTCTGGAACAACCCCAATACCTTGTCCCAGAATACCTGCTGCAAATGTTTCATCAGGAATCTCCTCATAAGAAATTGCCTTACCTTTTATAGGAATATATGCAGTTTTATCCTGTCCTTCTTCTTTAACTACGGTTTCAGTTGTATTTATATCTTCCGCTTTATCAGTCTCTACAGCATTATCAGCCTTTTCCTCATCACTTTCTTCCTTCCAGAAAAACCATGTAAGGATAAATGCAGCTCCTCCTGAAATAAGAAGAAGCACTGTATATAAACCATAATTATTTATGGTTAAATATCCCGGAATACCTGTTACACCATAAGCTGTGGCACCAAGTTTAACAACAGCTCCAAAAATAGCTCCTAACGCCCCGCCTGCCATAGCGCATATAAATGGTCTCATAAATCTGAAATTAACACCAAATATAGCCGGCTCTGTGATACCAAGGGCAGCTGAAAGAGATGAAGGAACTGCAACAGTCTTTGTTTTCATTTTTCTTGCTTTGATACCAACAGCAAGACATGCACCAAACTGTGCGAAATTTGCCGCTGTAGCAATAGGCATCCATGTATTAAGTCCTCCGGAAGCAAGCATTCCAGACTCAATAACGTTATACATATGATGAAGTCCCATAACAACTGTAAGTGGATACAGAGCTCCCATTACCATGGCACCCACTGGAAGCTGGACAAGCCACTTGGCTCCCTCAAGTACCCAGGACTCAAGATTTGCAAATACTGGTCCTATAACTACAAATGTAGCAAGAGCTGTTAAAAATACAGTAACAAGAGGTACTACAAAAAGATCTATCATCTCTGGAACATGCTTATGAAGCCATTTCTCAATCTTACACATAAGCCATACAGCAATGATCACCGGAATTACGTGACCCTGATAACCATGTCTGGCTATAGATCCAAGTGTATAACCACCGATCTTTATCGTTCCAAACAGATCCCATCCCGGAATTGCAGGAATCGAAAGTCCCGATGTCCCCCAGGTCCATGCCGGATTCGCCGCTAACTGCTGAGCTTCATAAACATAAGGATTTACTCCATTTATAGGGATCATAAAGAATTTATATATATTTTCAATAGAAGCTACGTTCCATCCATTAAGGAGCGCGCCGTGAACCATCATAAGTCCTATAACTGCTCCAAGGAATATATTTCCGCCAAATACTCTGGATGCAGATATAGCAACAATAACAGGAAGAAAAGCAAATGCCGTATTTGCGATCATATCCAGGAAGCTGTACCACCCTGATCCTTGAAATGCCGGTATCGCTTTACCTAGTGCTTCAACAATGCCCATCATAAGACCAGACGCAACAATAGCCGGAAGAATAGGCACAAATACATCCCCTACTGATTTAAGGGCCCTCTTCCATGCTGGTGCTTTTGCCGCTGCCGCTGCTTTAACATCATCTTTAGTTGCTGCTGTCATTCCAGATATCTTAAGGAATTCATCATATACTTTATTAACTGTTCCTGTACCAATGATCAGCTGGAGCTGTCCATTAGACTCGAACATTCCCTTAACTCCATCAATATCTTCAAGAGTCTTCTTATTTATCTTGCTATTATCCGCAATAACAAGTCTGAGACGAGTTGCACAATGTGCAGCCTGAAGTATATTCTCTCTACCTCCAAGATTATCGTAAATTTCCTTGGCGCATTTGTTATAATCCAACGCCATATTTCCTCCTTCCAAGTGAGTGAATCACATTACTTTTTTCATATTCTCTCAGAAATCGTTTTGCAACAAATATGTAAACGATTTCACTTTGATAATTTGATTATATTCTTTATAGAATATAGTGTAAATTGACTTATCCTATAACATTTCAAACTTTTTCTTGTGCACATCTAACATAATTTGTGTTTCATTTGTGAAACCCTTTTCACATCTATTTCACAATATTTTGAGTCCCCTCTCGCCTGGTGGCTCGATGCCGGGCAGTCGCAAAGGTTCCTGCGTTTTGTGCAAGCACAACGCAGGAACTTTTGCTCGTTGCCTACGCAAAAAAAATCCCAGAGATTTAAGATGACATCTTAAATCTCTGGGATAATAAATTAATTCTTTAATAATTCTATTATCTTGTCATAATCCTCATAAGCTTCAGGATATTTCCTATCTGCACAATAGTTATGCAGCACTCCATGTCTTATAACAAACTCTGCATTAACTCCGGCATTTTCAAATTGTTCTTTATAGTTATCATACTTGCTGTAACATATCTCCTCATCACTATAAAAGAAATGGCTTTCGGGAAAATTATTAAGATTAAGATCTTCCCCTGTTATCATATACTCCGGAACGCTTGGATTCTTCAATGTTGCCAGTTCTTTTATTTCAAGTATGTGTCTTAAAGAAGTAGAATAATCCTTTTTTTCTACTTCTTTCATCTTTTCCCACTCTGCTCTGTCCTTTGGAAATCCTCCTGGTGAAAGGAGTATCAGTTTCTTCGGCATAGGAACTGCTGTTTCCTTTTCATTATTATATACCAGAGTTTCTATGGCAAGGGTGGCTCCGGCCCCCATCCCATATAGATATATATTATTATGCCCTAACTGATTAACTTTCTTTAACGCTGAATATAGAACTCTTACCACATCTCTGATGGAATAATTAGGAAGCAGCGGATATTTAGGAAGATATACATCATTACCTGTAATCTTACTAAGCTTCATAGCTCTGTCGTAATCTAAAGAAGATGGTCTTAAAACAAAATGGGAATCATAAAAAAAGAGTATTGCATCCTTTGTACAGCTTTCCTCACCTATCTTAAACACATCAAACTGCTCATCATGCATCTGTCCATATCCAATCTCAACAGTAAGTTTATGTCTTTTAATTTTTTTAGGATCGAGGTTATTTGTTTTCTTATCCCTCTTCAGATTTATATCCTTTATAACTTTCAGCTTATCTTCTCTTGGAAGAGCAAAAATTGCCCTTCTAGTATCAAGTTTAGACTGAAGCTTCTCAAATTGTAATTTAAAGCTCATATTTATTCCTCCCAATAACTAAAAAGGCAATCAATTCTTCGTATTAATATATCTTTATTTTACTATATTTTTACTCACCTGTTCAAGAAAAACGGCCTATATATTCCTGAAGTATTCTTAATTCTTCTGCCGATATTTCGTTCTTTTGGAATCCGGCTTTTTGAAGTAGAAGAGTAAAATCTTCAAGCTGTTTTTCATTTAACGTTTTCTCAGGTTTTAAAAGAAGAGCATTCATTTTTCTAACCTGCTCATTATAATTTACACATTCCCTTAATTCTTTATTTCTCTTTTTCTTTTTACTAAACATATGAGAATAAAGAAGTATGGCTTTATCTGAATTATTGGCACTTATCAAAGCCTTCTTATATTTTATTTCCGGAAGAATCTTTTTAATGCCAAAGAACATTCCTGCTGAAATGACTCCTAAAAATACAAAATATGCAAAAATCTTAAGGACATTATCACTTATATGGAATGAAAATTCATTTCCTTGCTGATTCTGGCCCGCATTGCCTCCCTGACCGTCTCCTCCATCTCCAAACCAGTCTCTAAAGGCATTCCAGAAGTCATTATCCTCTTCTTCCTCTATAATTGATGATGCAGGAGTAACTTCTACAGGCACCCAGCCTTTTCCATCAATATAGATTTCAACCCAGGCATGAGCATCTGCATCACTGGCATTAATCTTAACTAAAGCTGTCTCTCCAAGTGCAGAATACCCCTCATAATAATCACTATAGTTAGCATTCTCTATGATCTCACCATTACTTAAGATCTCATTGTAAGATATGGCATAGCCTTCGCAATATCTTGCGGGTATACCCAGTTCTCTGAATACCAGGGTGGCAGCACTGGCAAAATGAGCGCAATAGCCTTTCTTATTATTGGTAAGAAAATAATTAACAAAATCTCTTCCTCTTGGAGTTGCCCCAGGCCTTATGGTATAAGGAACATAATTCTGATAATAAGCAGCAAGTTTTTTCACTGTAACCATTGAAGGGTCTCTCTTATCAAGCCCCACTGTTTCTATAAAATCCTGCAAAGTCCTCTTATTATCAACTGGAACCTCCAGATAATCTCTATAAGCCGCCCGTCTAACAGACTCGTCCTCACAGGAAAGATTATTTTCATCTAGCAAAGGATAATAATCCACATTAATGGCTGACTCAAACCCAAGTACCTTTATATCCTTATAAGAATAATAAGGTGCATAGATCTGAACCGGCGCTTCCACATTTATTATGGTCATCCTTCCCTTGGCACTCTTTTCCTTCCCTTCTTCAAAGCTCTTCTTTAAGCTTTCTGTTTCGTAAGAAAGAGCTGATTTTTCCAAAATATAATCATCAGATTGTTTCCATATATTTGTATAAGGCAGATAACTTTTTCCATTGAAATTCTTTATATAAAGAGTTCCATAATCATAAGGAGTAAATGCCACAGTAAGATCAGTCTCATGATCAAGTCTTATGGTTGATACTCCGCCAAGACGACCTGAATTAATACCACCATTACTTTGATACATATTAAAAAGCCCAAAGAATCCTAACATGATCACATTCTGCATTATTTCTTTTGAATCTTCTTTATATTTATTCTTCTTTTGCAGAATATCAAATGTATCTTTATTAAAGAATAAAGACAAAATGAGGATCATAGTAACGCAATAGACTGTTGCAATTAACATTCCCTGACGAAGAGACTTATGATCAAGTCCATAAAACAGCCCCTTCTTTTTTTTCTTAAAAATATGATCATTTCTGGAAAGCAGATAATGACCACTTCCCTTAAGAACCATCGACATTGCAATACCTGAAATAAGCATTATGGTATAGATAAGTGCAGGTTCTTTCTGCATATAAAATGCCACAAGATTTGTAGTCACTACAATAAAGATTGCCACCATATATCTTGCTCGTCTTAAGATATAGTTATTCAGTAAGATATTCACTGCTATACCCAATATGCTCATGGAGATAGTTATGGCAAAATACCTGTCAGAAATCCTCTCATTATAAAACGTCATTCCATCGGTATTAAAGTAATCCGATGCTGCAGATATGGTATCATTTATAACTGCATAGAATCCTGAATTAACAAAGTCTTTCAAGAAAATGATACTGGCTGAATAGATCACAAAGAACACCAGATATCCCAGGTTCTCTGATCTCCAGCTATGATAAAGAAATGCACAGAGTATGGCCGTAAAAAGCAGTATCACATTAAAAAGAAACTGATCAAAGCCTGAACCAATAGCTGTAAGATAGCTTCCGATGCCACCTGCCGCAAGAAGATAAACTATGATTCCTTTTATCAGCAGGGTGATATATCTATTCTCGCTTATATCATAAACTTCCTCAGTAATAGTAAGCCCCTCACAAAGAACAATGGGTTCTCTGTTTTCATCTCGCCAGGAAGACCTTATTCTTTTTTTCTTTTTTCCATTAGTCTTGTTCGATAATTTCAACATTTGCCGCTCCATCCCTGTTTGTTACGTGAACATAGCTCTTTAATTCCGGATGTATTGACCTCATAAGTTCCAATGTTTTATCAGGATCTT
>DFFQ01000233.1 GCA_002371025.1 Lachnospiraceae bacterium UBA3772
TGATTTTGAGGAATATCTTGAGTATCTATCATATTATGTAAGAAATGGCCGTGAATACCAGAATGATGCCCGTTCAAAGAAAAGAAAGCTTTGCGCCTTACGTGTATTCTTCAAATACCTTTATATGAATGATCTTATTCAGGAAAATGTTACCGAAAAGGTTAAAACCCCTAAGATCCACGATAAAGCAATTATTCGTATGGAAACCAATGAAGTGGCTGATTTTCTTGATAACGTGGAATTCGGCACAGGACTTACTGATAGACAGCTTAAATTCCATGAAAAGAATGAAAAACGTGACTTAGCGCTCCTTACTTTGATGCTCAGTACAGGCATCCGTGTATCTGAATGTGTAGGCCTTAATATTAATGATATTGATTTTGATAATTCTCGTATTAAAGTCATTAGAAAAGGTGGAAATGAAGCATTTGTTTTCTTTTCAGATGAAGCTGAAACGGTTTTAAAGGATTATATCAAGTTACGTAATGAGATAATCCCAAAACAAGGCTCTGAAGAAGCTTTATTTCTTTCTTCGCAAAGAAGCCGTCTTACAGCAAGATCTGTGGAAAACCTTGTTAAAAAATACGCCCGGATCACTACTCCATTAAAACATATTACGCCACATAAATTAAGGAGTACATACGGTACGGCGCTTTATCAGGAAACGGGTGATATTTATCTTGTGGCTGATGTTCTTGGGCATAAGGATGTAAATACCACAAGAAAGCATTATGCAGCTATGAATGAGGATAAAAAACGAAGAAATCGTAATGTGGTAAAACTTCGTGAAAATGACTAAATATTTTGAGAAAAATCTATTTTATATATAACATTAGAAATGTTATAATGAAAAGGATGTTGTGTAGGTAAATAACATGGATAAAATTAAAAAACTAAAAAGAAAGTATCTTCCCAACTATGCATTAAAAGCAATGATCCTAGCCCTTGCGGTAAATTTTATTGGATATAACGGAGTTAAGTTCCTTATTCCTTATTTAAAGCTTAAAGACTTTTCTTTTGGCTTTGAGGAATCAATTCCATTTCTTCCAATCTTTATTTATATCTACCTTGGAGCATTTGCTCAATGGATCATTGGATATTTAAGAGTTGCAAGACAGGAAAAATCTTTTGTATATGAAACTATCAGTGCTGAGATTTATGCAAAGATCATATGTATCATTTGCTTTATATTCTTACCTTGTACTTTGGCAAGACCTGATATAACTGCAACAGATTTTACATCACGTTTAACAAACTGGATGTACAGGATGGATTCACCATATAATCTGTTTCCTTCGCTCCATTGTCTTGAAAGCTGGTTCTGTGTAAGAACTGCATTTATGGGAAAGAATTACTCAAAAACATATAAGATTATATCCATCATATTCACATTGCTTGTATTTATCTCTACTCTTGTTTTAAAACAGCATGTTTTAGTAGATGTATTTGCAGGTGTGTTGGTTTATGAGATTGGACTTAAAATAGCAAAAAGGAAACCTATATTTAAATGAAAAAGAAAGTAATGTGGCAATTAGTTTCTATAGCCATTGCTTTGCTTACTATTCTGGCTGTAATGTCCCAAAGTGGAAATATGTCGCTTAGTACGCTTAAGCAATCCCTTGAAGGAGCTAATCCAGTTTATTTATTTTTGGCTGTCCTTTCTATGTTGGGTTTTATAGTATTTGAAGGGGAAGCTATTTTAGTAATCATTAAAAGTACTGGTTATAAAAGAAGTCATTGGCAGGGTCTTTTATATAGCTCGTCAGATATTTATTTTTCGGCTATTACTCCTTCAGCCTCTGGAGGACAACCGGCAAGTGCCTTTTTTATGACAAAAAGCGGCGTGCCACTTAGTGTAACCACTGCTGCTCTTCTGCTTAACCTGGTAATGTATACAGCAGCAATCCTTGTTATAGGAGCTGTATGTATCATATTTCAGCCATTAACCTTCCTGAACTTCCATGTTCCGGGAAGAATATTTATCATCATTGGTTATATCGTAATAGCCTTCCTTGGTAATACATTCTGGCTGATGTTAAAAAAGAAGAAATTATTAGAATCTATGGTGGTTAAATGTCTCAGATTCTTAAAGAAGATTAAAATATTAAGAAGAACAGACAATAAAGTCATCAAATTTAAAAAGAAAATGGATAATTACGCAGAAGCTGCAAGACAGATGTCAGGTCAGACACGCACACTTTTTTTGGTATTCTTATTTAATCTTCTGCAAAGATTATCACAATTAATGGTTCCGGTGTTTATGTATCTCGCTCTTGGGGGTAAGAAAGATAATGTATTCACTCTCTGGGTTACACAAAGCCTAGTAACCATCGGTTCAAATTGTATGCCGATTCCTGGAGGAATGGGTGTTACAGACTACCTGATGTTAGATGGTTTTGGAAAGATCATGACTTCTGATGCAGCTTCACAGCTTGAATTACTTAGTCGTAGTCTTTCATTCTACATTTGTGTACTCATTTGTGGATTAACAATGTTGATCGGATACATTCAGATTTTAAGGAGAGAGAAGAAAAAATGATAGGTTATTTTAATTATACAGTTTGGCTTACATATTTATCACTTTTATCAGCTGTTTCAGGCATTATAATATCACTCTATGGTATGGGACATCCATATTTAGGTATGTATTGCCTTATGTTCAGTGGTTTATGTGATGCTTTTGATGGCAGAGTTGCTCGTACAAAGAAAGACAGAACTGAAGCGGAATGCAAATTTGGTATTCAGATTGATTCATTATCAGATTTAGTTGCATTTGGAATTCTTCCTGTTTGTATTGGTATTGCTATGATAATTTCAGGACCAGGCCTTGAAGGGATCCCACATATTGCATTTAAAAAGCTTCATTGGGTAACAGTGGCTTTAGTTATCCTTATCATGCTTTTCTATGCTCTTACAGCTATGATAAGACTTGCGTATTTCAATGTAGTTGAAGAAGAAAGACAAAAGTCTGAAGGAGGATGCAGAAAGACTTATATAGGCCTTCCTGTTACAGCATCAGCACTTGTATTTCCTACTATCCTTCTTATTCAGTATGTTACACCTATGGATGTTACACCATTATATTTCTTATTCATGCTTCTTACTGCTATCTTATTTATATCCAAGATAAATGTTAAGAAACCTGGATTAAAAGGAATCCTTATAATGGTTGGTTTTGGACTTGTAGAAGCTATCCTTATAGCTCTGAGGTACCCACGTGGATAAGATATTAAACTTTTTATATACAACATTTACCGGCAGGGTTATCCTTAAAGGACTTACAGCAAAGAAGGTATCAAAAGCCTGTGGTGCATTTCTTGATTCACCTATGTCAAAGCCTTTAATTAAGCCTTTTGTCGAAAAAAATGATATCGATCTTTCTATATGTGAAAGAGATAAAGCAGCTGATTATGATAATTTTAATGACTTTTTCACCAGACAATTAAAGGATGGTGAAAGACCTATAGGACAGGATGAAACAAGACTTATAGCTCCTTCAGACGGTCTTTTATCTGCTTATATTATAACTGAAGGACTTGTAATTCCTGTTAAAAGAAGTTGTTACAGAGTAAGCGATCTGCTTCACTCAAAGAAATTAGCTAAAGAATATAATGGTGGTCTTTGCCTTGTTTATCGTCTTTCTGTAAAGCATTATCATAGATATGTCTACGCAGAAAGTGGTATTAAAGGAAAAAATCATAGGATAAATGGCATACTTCATACGGTTCAGCCTATTGCTTTAAGACATGTACCAGTTTTTACTGAGAATCAAAGAGAATTTGTACAGATAAAAACAAAGAACTTTGGAAAGATAATCCAGATGGAAGTTGGTGCTCTTTTAGTTGGAAAAATAAAGAATCATCACCTTGGAATAAAGAATGTAAAGCGTGGCGAAGAAAAAGGATTCTTTAAGTATGGTGGTTCTACTATCATAGTTCTTATAAAGAAAGATCATATTGGAAATATAGATCCAAAGTATTATATTAATACATTACATAATATTGAGACACCTGTTAAAATGGGTCAATATTTATAAAAAATAACTCCGCAAAAATCCTGCGGAGTTATTTTTTATTTATTTAATTCTTCTAAAACTTTTGCAGCAAGCTCACTTCCATGATTTGAAGCGTATGTGGCCCATTTTCTTGCTTTTTCATGATTTACCTCACATTCATATTTACCTGTAAGATAACCTTCTGCAAGAAAGGCGGCTGCTTCTATATCTCCAACAGCTGCTCTGTCTATAAAATCAAATTTGGTATTAGGTTTAAATTTAACTTTGCACTGACCCGGCTTTGTCTGAAAAATATGCATTTCTTTTCTCCTAAAATTAAATAAAACGTTCGTACTATAACGAACGTTTTATATGATAGCATATTTATTATATTATAGGCAATACTATTTTTTTGTGATCTCTATAATAAGATCAGCTAAAGATTCAGCATCCATAAGTGTTGTATTAAGACAACAGTCATAGGATTCGATATTCCCCCATTTCATAGATGTATAATAATTAAAATATGAAGCTCTGGCTTTATCTTCTTTTACGATCTGATCCTTGGCTTTCTTTTCATCAAGATTGAATCTTTCCATTACAATCTTTATACGTTCTTCAAGAGGTGCATAAAGAAAGAAATTATATACATTGTTAAACTCTCTTAAAACATAATTAGAACAACGTCCAATGATTACACAGGATTCATTCTTTGCAATGTTTTGAATGGTATTATAGGTTGCCATAAAAGCCTTCTGGTTTATATTCATTCCATAACCGGAACTATCAAATGAATAAGCAAATGCATATGGATCCATTACAACTGAATATAAAAAGCTGTTAGTTGGTTTTTCATCCATTTCATCTAAAAGATCTTCCCAGAGTCCTGATTCCTTGGCTGCTTTCTTTATAAGCTGCTTATCATAACAGGTTACTCCAAGTTTTTTTGCTACTAATTCACCTATCTGTCTACCGTTGCTTCCAAATTGTCTTCCAATAGTAATAATCTTATTCTCAGCCATATCGTAACACCCCTAACTTGATATTTTATCCGGGAAATATAAGAACCTCCCTGATAAATCCTATTGTATCATATATCTTTATATTTGTCAGCGATTTTATTGAAATAATCCAAGTTGTCAGACACGCTCTTTGAAAGATCATTCATCCTCTTTTCCTGACTGCAGGTATTGATAATGAAATTATAATCATTTTCTGCAATGGTCTTTTCCATCTCGATATAAATAGGATCCTTTTCAAACTTGGTCTTTACTGCTCTTTCACCATCTTTTTGTCCAAGTTTAAACTTAATCTTCTTATCATCATCAAGGAAATTAAGAGTTCCGGTAAGAAGATCTCCTAAGTCATGACTAGGGCTGATCTCAGTAAATTCTGCATCTTTATAGGCTGATGTATCTACAGTTTTACCATAACTAAGAGATATTATTATGAACTTCCTTATTCCCTTCTTATAAAGCGGCTCAATAGGATTATTATCGCATATTCCGCCATCTCTATATTTCCTTTCGTCTATAAGCACTGGTTCATAGATTACCGGGAGTGCTGTTGAAGCCATAAGATATTTCTTTAAGTTTTCTTCAGATGAATTGTCTACCTTGATATATTTTACCTTATATGGTTCTTCAGTAATATCTGTCATGGAAAAATAGATATCATATTTGCTTTTCTTTATTACTTTCTGATCTATATAGGTATCAAATAAACGGTTCATTTCATCTCTGGAGAAAAACGGACGGCTGTCTTTTATCATCTTAAGATCAAAGTCAAATACCACATCCATATCTATATCATCCCAGATCTTTTGAAGTAGTTCTGGATCTTGCATAGCGTATATTACTGCATTTACAGCGCCTATTGATGCCCCTGATATAGCTGTAACATTTTTCAAGATACCTGCATCATCCAGGGCTTTAAGAACTCCGGCCTGATAAGCACCTTTTCCGCCGCCGCCAGATAATACAAGACCTATCTTTTCTGTTTTTTCTGTTTTTTCTGTTTCTTCAATATTTTCATTATCTAGTTTTTTTTCTGCCATAAATAATCCCCCATTAAGTTTCTATCTTATCTGCCCATCTCCATAGATCATATATTTTGATGATGTAAGTGCAAGAAGTCCCATAGGTCCTCTGGCATGTAACTTCTGAGTAGAAATTCCGATTTCAGCACCAAAACCGAATTCAAAACCATCTGTGAAACGTGTAGATGCATTTACATATACACAGGCAGAATCGATCTGCTTTAAGAACATCTGAGAAGAATTATAATCCTCTGTGATGATTGATTCTGAATGTCCAGTGCTGTATTTATTGATATGAGCAATGGCTTCTTCAATAGAATCAACGATCTTTACAGAGATCTTCTTTGCAAGATATTCTGTTGCATAGTCTTCAGAATCTGCAGGAACGATAAGATTGCTGATGGACTGAGACTCTTCATCTCCTCTCATCTCAACTTCATCGCTTATAAGGTCTGCTGCAATAAGAGGAAGCGCTTTTTCAGCAATATCCTTATGAATTACAAGAGATTCGGCTGCATTACATACTCCAAGTCTCTGAAGCTTTGCATTTCTTATAATCTTAATTGCTTTATCAATATCTGCATATTTATCTACATAAATATGGCAGTTACCAGTACCTGTCTCAATTACTGGAACTGTTGCATTCATAACTACATTCTGTATAAGTCCCTTACCACCTCTTGGAATAAGAAGATCAAGATAATCATTCTGTTTCATTAAAGAATTAACTATCTCTCTATCTGTGTTATCAATAAGGATTACTGCATCCTCACATACTTCTGCTTTACTTAGTCCATCTCTTATGATACCAGCAAGGGCAATATTAGAATTTATTGAATCAGAACCACCACGAAGTACTGCTGCATTTCCAGATTTAAAGCAGAGCGCAAATGAATCTACTGTAACATTAGGACGTGATTCATAAATGATACCGATAACACCCATTGGAACTCTTACCTGTTCAACGATAAGTCCATTTGGACGTACCTTTCTAAGAAGTCCTTCACCAACTGGATCATCTAACTGAGCAATCTGTCTTACGCCTTCTGCCATAGCTTCAATTCTTTCGTCAGTAAGACGTAATCTGTCTAAAAGAGAATCTGGCATTCCATTTTCTTCACCATTAGAAAGATCAATTTTATTTGCTTTGATGATCTCTGATTTTCTATCGCATAATTCATCTGCCACCATAAGAAGAGCTTTATTCTTCTTAAGTGTGCCCAAGTTAGCCATTTCAACTGAGGCTGTCTTTGCTCTCTCTAATAAACTGATAAGATCGTACATAATATCCTCCCTCTTCATTTATATCTAAATTATCACTTTTAATTACAACACTACTTAAAATTCGTTCTTCTGTTATTATAATATCCGGTCTGATATCTGTCGGTTCAAGTTCGATAAGCTCATCGCTTAACTGACAGTCAAAACAGACTGCAGCCGTTCTTAAATCTGCTTTATCAGACAGATATCTGTCATAATAACCTCCGCCATAACCCACTCTTCCTCTGTCTATATCAAATGCAACCCCTGGCATTATCATCAGAGTTTTTAAGGCCACCGATGGGTCATAAACATACTTTTCATTACTGTCAGGTTCTAAGATGCCTTTATATCCAGAACTTGTGGAAGTATCCCCGGTATAGCGGTAAAATTCCATATTCTTTCCTTCAACTCGGGGAATGTAGACTTTAATTCCGGCAAAATAGGCCGATTCAATAACTTTATTAATATTAAGTTCACTTCCATAAGCCATATAGCAAAGAATTATCTCAGGTTTAAAATATTCAATTAAGTTCCAGGTTTCTTTCATTATCCTGTTAGTCTTTTCTCTCACCAATTCAGGTCTTTGATCTAACCTGGCGTAAAGCTTGTTTTTCCTTACATTGTGTTTACTAATCATTTTTTATTCCAAATATTTCTTATGAACTATATAATCTGTTACATCAAAATCAGGATCATCATGAGCAAGGAAGAGAGTTCCTATATCATCTCCGTTAAGAAGCTGTGATATAAGATCAAGGTTCTTTGAATTAATGATTGCCATATCAGTTCCTGAATCAGTTGCGATTTTGGCTGCAGCAATCTTTGTAGCCATACCACCTGTTCCATAACCGGAACCAGCTCCCTTACCCATGGCACATATTTCAGGAGTGATTCTTTCAACTATTGGTATACGCTTTGCATCTTTATTCTTACCAGGATCATCAGTAAATAATCCATCAATATCAGAAAGTACTATAAGAAGGTCTGCATTGGTAAGACAGGCACATATTGCTGAAAGAGTGTCATTATCACCAAATTCAATTTCTTCTGTAGCCACTGTATCATTTTCATTTACAACAGGGATGATATCCAGATCAAGAAGCTGGATAAGGGTATTCATTGCGTTTCTTCTTCTCTCATCATTTGTAATAACATCAAATGTAAGAAGTACCTGAGCAGCAAGATGATTATATTCCCTGAAGAGCTTCTGATATAACATCATAAGTTCACCCTGACCTAAAGCGGCACAAGCCTGTTTCATGGTAAGTGTTTCAGGTCTTCTCTTAAATCCTAAGGATTTAGAACCTACAGCAATAGCTCCTGATGAAACAAGTAAAACATCTTTTCCCTGATTCTTTATATCAGAAAGGATTCTTACAAGTTTTTCAACTTTGATAAAATCTATTTCACCGGTTTCTTCATGCATAAGTGAAGATGATCCAATCTTAATAACGATGCGTTTTTTGTTTTTTAAAAAATCTCTTCTGTCCATAACAATTTCCATTCTATTTATTTATAAGATAATATACTAATTTTTCTGCCTGTTTTATACCGTCCTGAGCAGCGGATGTAATTCCTCCTGCATATCCAGCTCCTTCCCCTGTAGGGAATAAGCCATTAAAATCAGGAGCCATACCATTTTCCTCTCTAATGATCCTTACAGGAGAAGAGGTACGTGATTCTACACCAGAAAGAACTGCATCACAATTATCAAACCCTTTTATGGTATGTGAAAAATTGTGGATTCCTTCAACCATGGCTTCGTACACATAAGGTGGAAGCAGTTTACTTAAATCGCTCATCTGGTATTCACCTTTAATTTGCGGGACAGTATCTCCAAATTTCTTAGTTACATTACCTTTTTCAAAATCTCCAAAGGTCTGTACCGGTACTTTGCCATTTCCGGCTTTATAAAAATTTTCTTCAATACTCTGTTGGAATTTAATACCATCAAGAGGATCATTTCCAGGATAATCATCAGGAGTAACTCCCACAACTATAGCACTGTTGGAATTTTCTCCGTTTCGACCTGAATAACTCATGCCATTAACAACCATGGAATTTTCATCACTAGAAGCATTTACCACATAACCACCCGGGCACATGCAAAAAGAGAAAACACTTCTTTCATTTGCTGCGTGGTAAGTAAGTTTATAATCTGCTGCGGGATACTTATCTTTGATATAACTATTCTTATATCTGTCTTTATCAATAAGTTCCCTTTTATGCTCTATTCTAAGACCTAAAGCAAAAGGTTTTTGTTCCATCTTAACATCCTTAGAATAAAGCATAGAAAATGTATCTCTTGCACTGTGACCGATAGCAAGGATCACTGCAGGTGATAAAACATAATATTCTTTTTCATCATCTTTTATTGTCAATCTATAGATATCATTCTTATTTTCAATCTCTTTTACTAAAGAAGAAAATCTGACTTCACCACCAAGTCTGATTATTTCTTCTCTCATCTGTTTCATAACAGTTTTTAAAACATCTGTTCCTATATGAGGTTTTGCATCATAGCAGATTTCTTCCTTGGCACCAAAACGATGAAAGGTTTCTAAAACATCTTTTATAATGCCGTATTTATCCTTATTCCCTGTAAAAAGCTTTCCATCTGAAAATGTTCCTGCTCCGCCTTCTCCGAAAGAAACATTGCTTTCTTTGTTCAGGCTTCCACCATTCCAGAAACTTTCCACATCTTTGGTTCTTTCTTCTACTGCTTTACCTCTTTCAAAAACAATAGGTGAAAGGCCAGCCTCAGCAAGTTTTAAAGCAGCAAAATATCCGGCAGGTCCGCTTCCAACTACAACGGGACGACCAAGACATCTAATTTTTTCTTCCAGATCTTTTTTTATATTTTCATCCTTTAATTCAGGAACAAAGATATAATTTTTAGGGTTGGTTAACGTAATATTTTTATGGTTGCCTTTGCCCATAATCTTTTTTTCCAAATTTGAATCTAAAGATACATAGGCTGAAATAACATAATGAATATTATCAGATTCTCTTAGATCTAAAGATCTTTTATGGATCTTTATTTCTTTAATCTTATCAGTATGCAGGACTTTTCTAATTGAATTATTTAAATCCTCTTGGCTGTAATCATATTTTAGTTTTAGATTTGAAACCAGTAACATTTACATATTCCTTCCTGCTTTAATACCACTTAAAAATGCATATGTGAGGTTATAACCTCCGCATTTACCCAGGACATCTGTTGCTTCCCCAGAAGCATATAGTCCCTTTATATCTCTTATTTCCATAGTATCCGGATTGATGGCGTATGTTAAAATACCTCCTGAAGAAGCCTGTGACATATCAAAATCCATCTTACCTTTTACATTAAGAGTATAGTTTTTCATCATATGATACAGATCATGTATCATATCATCATTAAAATCGTTTCCTGTTAGATTCTTATTATCTATATTTTTAAGGAAATTATCAAGTATAAATGATGCTAATTTATCGTTTATAAGGCCATTTAATATGGCATTGCACCTTCTACTACCTACTTTATTAAAAAGTGCCTTAAATGAGTCGTAAGGCACATCAGGAATAAGGTCTAGAGTTATCTTATCCCCTTTATTTAAATAATAAGACATATTAAATATTACAATTCCGGAAATACCGTAATCTGTGAATTGGATTTCACCTTCTTCATGATAAGTCTTTCCTTCTTTGGTTACCGAAACTCTTCCCTTGGTTCTAACACCAGAAATAGGTGAAAGATCTTCTTTTATGATTAAAGGACAAAGCGATGCTTCATATTTCTTATACTTAATATTTAAAGAATCATAAATAGAATAAATACTTTCGTCACTGCTTCCAAGCTTTGGATAAGAAAAACCGCCTGTGGCTAAAAGAAGGGAAGCACTTATATAACTTTCATTATTATTTAAAGTTACTTTAAAGCTCTTATTATCTTTACTAATTTCTTTAACTTCATGATTATATCTAAAGGAAATATCATATTTTGCAGCCTCATCTTTTAAAGCCCAGACCACTGATGAAGCTTGATTTGACATAGGATAAACATATCCATCTCTGTCATATGTATATATACCAATAGAGTTAAAGAAGGAAATGATATCTTCTGCAGGATTTGTACCATTTATTAAAAAGGCAAAATCATTCTCATAATAAGAATCGGGAGACATAAAGAGATTGGTCAGATTGCAGCGTCCGTTTCCGGTAGCATAAAGCTTCTGACCACACTTCTTATTTTTATCAATTATTAAGATCTTCTTTCCTCTTCTTCCTGCTGTTATGGCAGCTGCAAGACCTGAGGCCCCAGCTCCCACAATTATAATATCATACGTCATATCTATTCCTTTTATAAAAAAGGTTCAGAACCATATAAATATAAAGTTCTGAACCCTTATTTTTTACTCTACAATGAATCCTGATGTATTACTTGATTCCATTACACAAACACATGTCTTACCTGGATTTAAGACCATCTCGCTTCCGTCTTCAAAAGTCCAGTGTGTTGAATCTTCTTCACTGGCTTTATACCAGTTTACAGGAACATATTTACCGTCTGTTACAAGATATCCACTACCTGATCCAACGAAATCTACATTAAGATAACCCTTTGAATCAAGAACCTGATGATCACAGAACTGTACAAGCACATTCTTAAAATGGAGCTGATTTTCAGTCTGATCATCATAATGAACATCACCATATTCAAATCTTAAATACTCTTTTCTTTCCTTGTCATATTCGAACCAAGGATCACTATAGTCATTATGGCGAATTGTTACCTTATTTGCTGGCTGACCATTTGCCATATCTGTATCTTCTTCATTAAATTTATATGGCTTCTGGTACCAGTCATGATGCTCTTTGTCATAGCCATAGCTTTCAATCTGACCATCAATACCACTGCTTGATGTATATGCATTATGAGGTGCTACACGATTAGTATCTCTATAGAAACCACCATCATAAAGTCCATTGATATTATCAAGTCTGCCATAGTTTGAGCAGTCGCTTTGTGCATAGGTTGAATATCCGAAATGAACATATACTGCATCATATTCTACAGCTTTACGAAGGTAGTAATGTCTGGCACTTCTTACAGGTCCTATTCTGTCAAGATTACTCCAGTCAGAATAGATTGCCATAAGACGTGTGATTCCACCTTCAACAAGGCAATCATAAATGATATCAGCCTGCTCTATATTTGACTGAGGAAGAGCAACATCAATATTATTGATCATAATAGCAACAGGTCTCTTTTTAGCCTGTTCTGGTGTTACCCATTCACCGTTAAGATCATTCTGAACAAGTCCTTTATGTGGGTCAGTTTCTGGTGCTGTCTCATTTAACATTGGACTGTCAGTAAGAGTAACAGTGTATGTTGGCTCTTCAGTTGCTTCAGTAGTTGTTTCCTGTTCCTTTTTTCCACATCCTGTAAAAAGTGATAATCCCATCATAGATACAAGAAATGCAGATAAAATTCTCTTCTTATTCATAGTCCCTAGTGTATCCCCTTTTGTTTAATATATCATCCTGTGTTCTTTCCATTACTTCTCTTTCATCATCATCCATATGATCATAACCAAAAAGATGAAGCATACTATGAGCAGTAAGAAAAGCAATTTCTCTCTTCTCACTATGTCCATAATCTAAAGCCTGAGATTTTACTCTGTCTAAATTCAGGACAATATCACCCAATAATAATTCACCTGTTTCAGGATTAAAATATTCATTTGGATTTTCTTCAATGATAGAAAGATCTGCCGGCTCACTAAAATCCAGCATTGGAAATGAAAGAACATCTGTAGGTGCATCTATTCCACGTTCGGCTTTATTAAGTTCATGAATGCCATCATTATCTGTAAGGATAACCTCCACTTCACACTCATATGGGCAGTTAAGATAATCAATAGAATATTCAATGATATCTTTAATTATTTTATTAAAATCTTCTGGATAGGATAATTCCTTATCTTCAGTTATTGTAATAGTCATAATTTGCCTTTCTGAACTATATATTGTGTCACTAAAATGAACACACCCAAAATCTATGTTATTATACTATAAAAACTTCTTATTTTCAATAACCGTCTATGGTTTAATCCCTTTAAACTTAACGTTTTCCCTGATAGTTTTTCCTTTTTTCAGGATTTTCAGGATGCTTTTTTTCATAGTTTTCATAAGCTTCTACTATCTTTTGTACCAGAGGATGTCTAACTACATCTTTGCTGGTGAGCTGACATACAGAGATACCCTCAATATTCTTTAATATTCTTAAAGCTGTATCAAGGCCTGAGATTGCCCCCGCGCCTAAATCTTTCTGAGAAGCATCACCTGTTATTATAGCCTTTGAACCAAAGCCAATACGGGTAAGGAACATTTTCATCTGAGCAGGTGTTGTATTCTGAGCTTCATCAAGTACTATAAAGGCATTATCAAGAGTTCGTCCTCTCATATAAGCAAGAGGTGCTACTTCTATAAGACCTTTTTCCATATTCTTTTGAAATGCCTCAGCTCCCATGATTTCATATAAGGCATCATAGAGAGGTCTAAGATATGGATCAATCTTACTCTGAAGATCTCCTGGCAAAAATCCTAATTTCTCTCCTGCTTCAATGGCAGGACGGGTAAGGATGATTCTTTCTACTTCATTTTTCTTAAAAGCAGTTATAGCTTTAGCCATGGCAAGGTAAGTTTTACCTGTTCCTGCAGGGCCGGTGCCAAAGATTATCATATTTTTATCGATTGCTTCTACATATTTTCTCTGACCGAAAGTCTTAGGCTTAACTGCTCTTCCACTAATGGTATGGCAAATTACATCTGAACTTGCCAGGTCACTGGCTTTTTCAGTAGCTCCATCTAATTTAAGAGATATAGCGTAATCTACACTTTGCTCACTGATGGTTTCCTGTTTTAATACCATATTTGAAAGATCCATAATAACATCACTGGCTTTTTCTACTAAAGTTTCTTCACCTGATATTATAAGATCATCACCCCTGATAACATATTCTACAGAAAAAGCTCTTTCAATCTTTTTAATATTTTTATCAAACTGACCAAATATAAGCTGGATATAATTCTGAGGAATATTAAGTTTCTTTTCTACATAAGCCATTACTGTATCTCCTCCACATTTAAACTTATCTCAAATTAGAAAAAGCACCTTGGGAAATATCCCAAGGTGCTAGAACATTTTACTTATTTAAACTTGCGCTTTCTTGCAGCCTCTGACTTCTTCTTACGTCTAACAGATGGCTTCTCGTAATGTTCTCTCTTACGAATTTCCTGCTGGATACCAGCCTTAGCACAATTTCTCTTAAATCTACGAAGAGCGCTATCTAATGTTTCATTTTCTTTAACTATTACGCTTGACATTTTTCTTTTTCCCTCCCTCCAGTTGTGAAGTTTACTGTGCTGTAAACAACTGTATGGGTTTACAAAAATCGCACATTGGTTATTATATCTATAATCTATTGTTAAGTCAACAACAAATTTAAGATAATTCTTAAAAAAATCAAAAATAATTAGTTAAGCTGATTTTTTACTTCTTCTACACCAGCTGAAAGTGCATCAGCAATCTTAGAAGCATCCTTACCACCAGCCTGAGCCATGTTAGGACGTCCTCCACCGCCGCCTCCAACTATTGGAGCAATCTTCTTGATGATATTGCCGGCATGTACACCTGATGATACAGCATCATCACTGGCCATAACGATAAGACTTACCTTATCTCCTAAATCTGATGCCATAATGATAACTGCTTTACCAAGTTTTGCTTTATAATCATCACCCAGAGTACGAAGAGCATTTGGATCAATACCCTGTACTGCCATTGGAAGAACCTTAACATCACCAATCTCTACTACTGAATCATCTGCATTAGAAGCTGCAGCCTTGGCCATCTTATCCTTAAGGCTGTTATTTTCAGACTGAAGTGCTTTAATTTCTTCAAGCATTGAAGCAATTCTTTCCGAAAGTTTTGAAGGCTCTGTCTTTGCAAGTCTTGAAGCTTCAGCAATTCTTTCTTCAAGTTCATCATAGTACTGAAGTGCCCCCTTTGATGTAAGTGCTTCAATACGTCTAACACCAGCAGCAACGCCCTGTTCAGATACGATCTTAAATGTACCGATTACTGAAGTATTCTTAACATGAGTACCACCACAAAGTTCTACTGAGAAACCACCCATATTGACAACTCTTACTGAATCGCCATATTTCTCTCCGAATAAAGCCATAGCACCAGTCTTTTTAGCTTCCTCAAGAGACATAACTTTTGTATCTACAGTAAGATCTGCAGCGATCTCATTATTAACAATCTCTTCAACCTTCTTGATTTCTTCAGCTGTCATAGCCTTATCATGAGAGAAGTCGAAACGAAGTCTTGCCTCTGTTACAAGAGAACCAGCCTGTTCAACATGATCACCAAGTACCATCTTAAGTGCCTTCTGAAGAAGGTGAGTCGCACTGTGGTTCTTTGAAATAAGAGCTCTTCTTTCTGCATCAACTGAAAGCTTTACTGTATCTCCTGTCTTAAATTCGCCACTCTCAACGTATCCAACATGTGCGATCTTCTTACCTGCAACATGCATTGTATCTTTAACTATAAATTTAGCATCATTTAATGTAATGACACCAGTATCACCTATCTGTCCACCCATTGTAGAATAGAATGGTGACTTTTCTACGATGATAGTTCCCTCATCACCTGCACCTAAAACATCTGAAGATGCTTCATCTTTTGCGATGAAGATAATCTTGCTTTCAGTATCAAGCTCTGAATAACCAGCAAATTCACTATCTTTATCATCTTTAATTGCTTCAAAAACCTTAGAATCTGTTGAAAGCTTAGCTGAGAAATTCTGATTTTCTCTTGCTTTCTGCTTTGCTGATTCCATAGCATTATTAAAGCCTTCTTCATCAACCTTAAGTCCCTCTTCTGCAGCCATTTCTACAGTAAGTTCGATAGGGAATCCAAATGTATCATAGAGATAGAAAGCTGAGTCTCCGTCAATTGAACCAGAAGCCTTCTTTTCCTCAAGAATCTTCTTAAATTCCTTCATTCCATTTTCAAGAGTGCTTTCAAATCTTGCTATTTCCTTGCTGAGTTCATTTAAAATGAATTCACGGTTCTTAACAAGAAGTGGATAGCTGTCATCATAAACTTCATCAATATAGATCTTAGCAAGATCAATAAGATTTTCTTTATTAAGACCAAGTGTACGTCCGTGACGAACCGCTCTTCTAATAAGTCTTCTAAGAACATATCCAGCTCCCACATTTGAAGGAAGAAGCTTTGCTGAATCACCGATAAGCATAACGCTTGTACGCATATGATCAGCTAATACTCTCATAGACTTTGTAAGCTTTTCATCTTTACCATATTCAGCACCTGAAATCTTTTCAATAAAAGCAATTGCTGATGTAAAGAGATCTGTTCTATATACATCCTTTGTACCATTAAGGAAGGCAAGGATTCTTTCAAGTCCCCAACCTGTATCTACATTCTTCTGCTTAAGAGGAGTAAGATGTCCGTCTTTATGCTTCTCATACTGCATAAATACATCGTTACCGATCTCAGTATACTTACCACAATCACAACCAGGACCGCAATTAGGACCGCAATCAGGAACATCTGCAATATAGAACATCTCACTGTCAGGACCACAAGGACCATATTCAAGTCCCCACCAGTTATCCTCAGCAGGAAGATAGTAAATATTTTCTTTCTTAAATCCAGATTTGATACGGCACTGAGCACCCTCTTCATCTCTTGGGGCATTTTCGTCACCGGCAAATACTGTTGATGCAAGATGATCAGGATCAAAACCGAAAACCTGGGTAAGAAGCTCAAAACTCCATTTGCAACGATCTTCTTTAAAATAATCTCCAAGACTCCAGCTGCCCATCATTTCAAAAAATGTTACGTGGCTCTTGTCACCAACTGAATCTATATCATTTGTACGTACACAACCCTGTACATTGCAGAGTCTTGTACCTAATGGATGTTTTTCTCCTAAAAGATATGGCATAAGAGGCTGCATTCCGGCTACATTAAACATAACACCTGTAGAACCATCTGATACAAGTGAAACTGCACCTACATCTACATGTCCTCTTTCTTTGTAAAATTCAATCCAAGTCTTTCTTAGTTCTTTTGAGGTAAATTGTTTCATCCTAAATATTCCTTCCTAAGTTAATAAAGTTACTATATATTATTCTAAGATAATATCCTATTACTGTTTTTCTCTTTCAGCCAGTTCCTTTGTAACATCGTCCCATGTCATATTCTTTTCAACCATAAGGGTCATTAAGAAATACATAAGGTCTGATATCTCAAATTTCAAGTCTTCCGGATCAGGATTCTTCGCTTTAATAATCACTTCAGTTGCCTGATCTCCAAACTTACTAAGCATTTTATCTATTCCTTTTTCGAAGAGATAATTTGTATATGAACCGTCTTTAGGATTTTTACGTCTGTCAGAAATAACATCATAAACATCCTTAAATACTGTAAGAGGATTCTTATCATTATACTCCTTTTTAACCAGAGGAGTAAAGAAACAACTTCTATTTCCTGTATGACAGGCTGCACCAATCTGTGAAACCTTTGCAAGGATTGTATCCTTATCGCAGTCTATATCTAAAGACTTAACAAACTGATAATGTCCGCTGGTCTCACCCTTAAGCCACAAGCTGTTTCTTGACCTTGAAAAATATGTCATACGTCCTGTTTCAATAGTCTTATTAAATGATTCCTCATTCATATAAGCCATCATAAGTACTTCACCATTCTTATAATCCTGAACGATACATGGAACAAGTCCCTTATCATCCTTCTTAAAATCAGCAAATTGTATACTGCTGGTAAAGAGATTTACAGGAACATTCTGTCTCTTGCAAGCCTGTTTAATGCTCATAACATCATGTCTCTGAAGGTTATATAATGAAATGCTTTCAGCAGAAGTTTCAGACATTATGGTTGCTATCTTTTCTTCATCTGTTGAATATGAAGAAGCAATAACCGGAAGTCCCACATCCGTTCTTATCTTTTTAACAATTTCTATATAATTATCTAACTTATCATAATGAAGAAGTAAAAGCTCTCCTGCTCCATTTTCCTTTAATCTTTTTCCATACTCGATTGGATCTTCGCACGTAGTAAGATCAATGGTTGCAACGATTCTTTCTGATCCGAATCTATCGGAACTTTCTCTAACTATCGAAATGTCATTTAAAGGAGCTGTTTTCATGCAGACTTTAGAAGCTCCAGCATAAAGAAGTTTCTTTACATCTTCTAATTTTCTTACACCACCACAGGCAATAAGAGGAATATCAATACTGGCTGTTATTTCCTTTATTACAGAAATATTCTCTTCTAAGGTTGCTCTTGTGGCTGAACTATCGAAGAAAGCTATAGCATCAGCACCGGCATCATTATAGAAAAGCGAATCCTCTAAAGGATTTTCCATGGTAACACAGGTAATGATCTTCTTATTATACATAATCCCTAACCTCCTTCTTATCTAAATTGATCCTTTAGTTGAAAGCACCCCGCCATTTAATCTAGGATCAAAACCGGCTGCAAGACTCAGAGCATTGGCAAAACCCTTAAAGGCAGCTTCAATGATATGATGAGTATTGCTTCCTGTAATCTGTTTTAAATTTATATTCATTTCTGCACTATAACTTACTGCATAAAAGAATTCCTTAACCATTTCTGTATCAAATGTACCAAGAATAGGTGCCTCTAAGTTAAGATCATATACAAGATAAGGTCTTCCTGAAAGGTCAACTGCAGCGGCTATAAGTGCTTCATCCATAGGCATCATAAATCCAGCATATCTTCTGATGCCGGCCTTATCTCCTAAAGCTTTTTTTATAGCCTGTCCAAGTACGATGCCACAATCTTCTATAGTGTGATGTGAATCTACATAAAGATCTCCAGTACATTTTACTGTCAGGTCAAAAAAACCATGTCTGGCAAAGCTGTTAAGCATATGGTCAAAAAATCCAATGCCTGTATCAATATCAGCCTTTCCACTACCATCTAAATTAATAGTAATGGAAATATCTGTTTCATTTGTCTTTCTATTTATTGTAGCACATCTTTCTTTCATAATATCCCCCTATCTGATGTTAATTCTCCTCTGTAAATCTCACAGCAATGGAATTAGCATGAGCTGTAAGCTGTTCAGCAGCAGCAAATTTTTCAATATCGGTGTGAACTTTAGAAAGTGCTTCTCTTGAATAGCTTATGATACTTGATTTCTTAACAAAGTCATCCACACCAAGTGGTGAGAAAAATCTTGCTGTACCATTTGTAGGAAGAACGTGATTTGGCCCTGCAAAATAATCACCAAGAGGCTCTGATGAATAAGGTCCAAGGAACATAGCTCCTGCATTCTTAATCTTTGTCATGGTTTCAAATGGATTAGCTGTTAAGATTTCCATGTGTTCTGGAGCGATCTCATTTGCTGTAGCAATGGCTTCTTCCATAGTATCTGTAAGAAGGATATATCCAAAATTATCAAGTGACTTCTGGATTATATCTTTTCTTTCAAGGCGGGCTGTAAACTTATCAACCCACTCTGATACTTCACCGGCTAACCTTTCACTGGTTGTAACAAGGATTGCTGAAGCAAGTTCATCATGTTCTGCCTGTGAAAGAAGATCTGCAGCCACGTATCTTGCATCTGCTGTATCATCAGCAAGTACAAGAACTTCACTAGGGCCCGCAATTGAATCAATGGAAACATGTCCAAATACTGTACGTTTTGCCATAGCAACAAAAATGTTACCAGGCCCTACTATCTTATCTACCTTTGGAATTGATTCAGTACCATAAGCAAGTGCTGCAATAGCCTGTGCACCGCCGCATTTAAAGATCTTATCAACTCCAGCTTCATTTGCTGCAACAAGAGTAAGTGGATATACTTTTCCTTCTGCATTACATGGAGTACACATAATGATATTTTCTACCCCGGCTACTTTTGCAGGGAGAACATTCATAAGTACAGTTGAAGGATATGCTGCCTTACCACCTGGAACATAAACACCCGCATATTCAATAGGTGAAATCTGCTGTCCAAGGATAACACCATCTTCTTTTGTTGTTATCCAGCTGTTCCTTTTCTGAAGCTCGTGATAACTCTTTATATTTTCAATAGCTTTCTTAATTACATTTATAAGCTCTGGGTCTACTTCATTATAAGCGGCCTTAATTTCTTCTTCAGTAACCTGAATATTAGAAGCATTAATATCAGCTTTATCAAACTTCTTTGTATAACTGAATAAAGCTGCATCGCCGTTTTGATGGATATCTTCAACTATCTCTTTAACAGTCTTCTCATATGGGCCATAATTATCTGGTGTTCTCTTGAGAAGGTCTCTCATCAGGTTCTGCTTTGAGGTTGCATCAAGTTTTACGATTCTCATATTAATCTCCTTTATATTTTAGTTATTTTCTTTAAGTACTTCGTTTAAATCAGTAAGGAACTTTCTGATTCTTTCATGCTCCATTTTAAGTGAAACCTGGTTTACAACAATTCTTGCAGAAAGTGGTGTTACCTCTTCTAATACAGTAAGACCATTTTCTTTTAAGGTTGAACCAGTTTCAACGATATCCACTATGACTTCTGAAAGTCCTACAAGTGGAGCAAGTTCAACAGAACCATTAAGTTTGATTATCTCTACTGTCTGATTCTTCTTATTTGTAAAATGAGCCTTTGCAATGTTTGGATATTTTGTTGCAACACGTATGATCTCATTTTTCTTAAGAAGTTCTCTTGCAGATTCAGGTCCACATACACACATGCGGCACTTTCCAAATCCAAGATCCATTACTTCATATATATTTCTTCCTTCTTCAAGGATAGTATCCTTACCAACTACACCAATATCTGCAGCTCCATATTCAACATATGTAGGTACATCACTTGGTTTAGCAAGGAAGAATTTAAGTCCTAATTCTTCATTTGTAAAAATGAGCTTTCTTGTATCTTTATCCTTCATCTCTTCACATGAGATTCCGATCTTTTCAAAAAGCTCCATAGATTTTTTAGCAAGTCTTCCTTTAGCAAGGGCAAATGTAAGATAACGCATATTAAATTTCCTCCCTGATCTCTTTTAATGTCTTAGTCTCTTCACTCAAGTCTTCGGTCTTATAGATGATACAATCAGCGCCACCGAGGAAATAATAGATCTTATCTACTTCATTACGACTTGCATATTCCTTATATTCATTAAAATCATGTCTCTTTGATTTACGTATCAGCTGAGTCTTTACATTCTTATTTCTTAATTTTTCTGCCAGAGATATAGCATCTTCCTGATCTTCAATATTATAAAGAATTACAGTAATATCTGATTTTGTTTCTTTATCAAGGTGCTGTCTTGAAAGAGCCATAAAAAGTTCATCTATAACAACAGCAAAACCAATGGATGGAGCATCCTTACCAAACTGTGGAAGAAGGTTATTATATCTTCCTCCCTTAACTATGGCATCTCCTGTTCCATAAGTATATCCTGAAAATACTATACCTGTATAATAATCATATCCATTCAGAGTTGAAAAATCAAAATCGATGTAATTCTCATAATTATAATATGATACTGCTTTATATACTTTACGGAGTCTGTCAATTGCTTCAAGAGCTCTCTTACTTGTAGTATAAGAAGCCGCTTTATCAAGTACTTCTTCACCACCAAAAAGAGTATCAAATTCTTTAAAACATTTTTTCAGATTATCTGAAATATTAAGAGTCTCAACATATTCGCTAAGTCCAAAGAAATTCTTTATCTGAATAAAATCTCTGATCTTTTCTTCAATATCATCTGAAACTCCAGCTTCCTCCATAAGGCCTTTAAAAAAGTCAACATCTCCTATTTCAATCTGAAATTCTTTTAAGCCTGAAGCTTTAAGACAATCTACAATACTAGAGATCATCTCAGCATCTGCAGCTGATGAATCATCATTAATGAGTTCGCATCCTATCTGAGAAATCTCATTTAACTTTCCCTGATGCATAGGTGCATTGATATAGGTTTTTCCACTGTAGCAAAGTCTGATAGGAAGCTCCTCATCCTGATAATATTTTGCAGTACATCTGGCAATAGATGGAGTAATATCAGGTCTTAAAACAAGAGTGTTATTGTTCCTGTCAAAAAACTTGTACATCAGATTGGAAGGCGCTGAACCTTTATCATAATTAAAGATATCAAAGAATTCAAAACTTGGAGTTTCAATATCATGATAACCATACAGATGCAGCACATGATGGATTGAATTAACAAGTGCAATTTTTTTTTCGCATTCAGTTCCATAGATGTCTCTTACTCCTTCAGGAGTGTGCAGCAGTGTTTCTCTCATAACTTAAAATCTCCTTATTTTTACATAGATAGCTATATAATAAAGCAAATCTTTCGGTGATTCAAGGAAAAAGTAAAAACAGGGAACATTTGTTTGCAATAAAAAATATGCTGTGTTACAATAAAGTAAACAAATTTTCGATTACGTTCCGGAGGATTTATGGATAAAAATACACTTACCAAAAGGCAGGAAGAAATATATGCATTTATTAAAGATTGCATTTTAAACAAGGGATACCCACCTTCAGTTAGAGAAATTGGTGATAAAGTAGGACTCTCTTCTACTTCTTCTGTTTTTGCCCACCTGGAAGCCTTAGAAAAAAAGGGATTCATAAGAAGAGATCAGTCAAAATCAAGGACCATTGAAATTGTAGATGATGATGAATTCAATCTTTCAAGAAGAGAAATCGTAAATGTTCCACTGATAGGTGAGGTTGCTGCAGGCCAGCCCCTTCTAGCAACAGAAAATATTATGGATTATATTCCTGTACTTCCACAATTTCTTTCAAGCAATCAGACCTTTATGCTTAAAGTAAAGGGTGAAAGTATGATCAATGCCGGAATCTTCGATAAAGATATTCTAATAGTTGAGCAGACTCCTGAAGTAAGCAATGGTGAGATTGCTGTATGTCTCGTGGATGATTCAGCTACTGTTAAGAGATTTTATAAAGAGAATGGTCATTTCAGACTTCAGCCAGAAAATGATTCTATGGATCCAATCATTGTTGAAGAATGTACCATAATAGGCAGAGTTATCGGATTAATGAGAACATATAGATAATAAAGCTTGTTAATGAAAAAACCTCCGCAAGGCACTTGCAGAGGTTTTTTTCATCTTATTTTATTTTTCAAAATCTCTTGATACTGCATCTCTCCAGGTATGCTCGATATTATAGAACTCTCTCATTTCATCAGAGAATATATGAACTACAATGTCATAATAATCCAGTAAGATCCAGCCACTTGCTGACTGACCTTCACGGTTTCTCATTATATAACCAGCACGTCCCATAGCCTCTTCAACGCTGTCACATAGAGCGTCCAGCTGAGATTTATTAGAACCTGAAGCTATGATAAAATCATCACATATTGTAGAAAGTTTTGTAACATCAAGAATCTTAATATCAAAACCCTTTTTGTCACTTAAAGCTTCGCAGCAAGTGTTTATCATATTGTTTAATTCAGTCATTTTTTCACCTGTTTAGTTTTGTTTCATATAAAATTTATATGTTTCATTTGTAAGATCATCTATAGCTAAATCTTTTGTCTTAAGATAATCCAATGTATTTTTAAGTATATGACATATGCATTTATCAATATCCGTAAAGGCTTCTTTCCTAATCTCCGGAAGATCTTTGATCATCTTTCTGTTAGGTTCTATATAATCAGCCACGAATATGATTTTTTCTAACATTGTCATATCCGGTTTACCTGTAGTATGGTAAGTGATGGCAGAAAGAATTTCCTCATCATCTATGCCATACTTTTCCCTTGCATAGTAAGCTCCAAGTTTTCCATGCAAAAGATCAGGATTTAATTCTTCAAATTTATTAACAGGAAGGCCAAGTTTTTTAGCCTTTTTCAATTTATCTTCAGTGGGTATACACTTGGCACAGTCATGCAAAAGTCCAGCACATCTGGCTCTCTTTACATCCACATCATAAATAAAGGCCATACATCCTGCAGTATATTCCACACCCACAGAATGAACGAATCGCTTTTCAGTTAGTTTTGATCTAAGCTTTTTAACAGCTTCATCTCTATCCATAGCTATTCTCCTGTTCTTAAATCATGATTAATTCTTCTTTACTTTTTCTCCTGGAAAATAGATCTTTGTCTTGTCAGGATTTCTCTTGTAAAGAACAATCTTTCTTCCAATAACCTGTACTAATTCTGCACGTGTACGTTCAGCAAGCATATTTCCAACTGTATGAGGATCATCCATGCAATTCTTAAGTACATTTATCTTAATAAGTTCTCTTGCTTCAATTGCTTCTGCAACTGCTGATGTGAATTCTGGTGTAAGACTTGCCTTTCCAAGTGAAAGTACAGGATCAATATTCATTGCAAGACCTTTTAAATAAGCTCTTTCTTTAGTTGTCATATTCTCTCCTTAATCTTCGTGATAATAATCAAATTCATGACCATAGATACGAACTGTATCTCCGTCCTGTATACCAAGTTCATTTAACTGATCTAAGATGCCGTTAGTCTTCATAAATTTCTGGAAGAATACGAATCCCTTTTCATCATCAATATTAGTATATCCAAGCATTCTTTCAATACGTGGACCTTCAACAAGATATACATCTTTTTCATCTTCAGATTTTTTAACAATGAATGGAAGGTTAGGATCATCACTGTTAAAGTCTTCCGGAGTGATCTCTGGACTGAAAATGATCTTTTCCTTAGGCAGATCTTTGATCATATCATTTACTGCATAAAGAAGTTCTTTTACCCCTTCTTTTGTAGCTGCAGAAATTGGGAAAATCTTAATACCATCTTTTCCAAATTCCGCATTAAGTCTGTCTAATACTTCTTTTCTCTCATCTTCCATAAGAAGATCGATCTTATTTGCAGCAATGACCATAGGGCGTTTTGCTAAGTCTTCGCTGTATTTTCTTAATTCTTCATTTATCATATGAACGTCTTCAATAGGATCTCTTCCTTCAACAGAAGCTGCATCAACAACGTGAATAAGAACACGTGTACGTTCAATATGACGAAGGAATTCGAAACCAAGTCCAACTCCTTCAGATGCGCCTTCAATGATTCCTGGGATATCAGCCATTATGAAACCATTTTTTGCTCCCAGATCCACAACTCCAAGATTAGGTACTAAAGTTGTAAAATGATAGTCAGCAATCTTTGGTCTTGCATTGGTGGTACTTGCAAGGAATGTAGATTTTCCAGCGCTTGGAAATCCAACAAGTCCTACGTCAGCGATCATCTTTAATTCAAGGGTAAGGTATCTTTCAATGGCAGGCTGTCCTGGCTGAGCGTATTTTGGAGCCTGCATAACAGATGTAACATACTGTCTGTTACCTTTTCCACCTTTACCACCTTTAAAAAGAACATAATCTTCTGTTCTTTCTGCCATATCTACAAGTACTTTACCAGTTTCAAAATCTTTTACGATTGTTCCAGGTGGAACTTTGAGAACAATATCTGCACCATCCGCACCATGGCAGTTCTTCTTTCCACCTTCTTCGCCGTCACCGGCTTTATATTTTCTTATATTTCTAAAATCTGTAAGAGTATTAAGCCCCTGGTCTACTCGAAGGATAACGTCACCGCCATTTCCACCGTCGCCACCGTCTGGGCCTCCGTTTGGTACATATAATTCTCTTCTGAATGATACATGACCATCTCCGCCTTTACCACTTCTTACAAATATTTTCGCTCTGTCAGCAAACATAGTTTTCCTCCGTAAAACTAAAAAAAGAAGGAGCTTTTTACAAAGCTCCCTCTTTATTATCAGCTTGAAATTTCTAAGAAATTAAGCAACAGGGTGAACTGAAACCTGCTTCTTATCTCTTCCTAATCTTTCAAATCTAACAACTCCATCTGTTAATGCGAAAAGTGTGTCGTCTCCGCCACGTCCAACATTAAGTCCTGGATGGATCTTTGTTCCACGCTGTCTATATAAGATGTTACCAGCCTTTACGAACTGGCCGTCTGCTCTCTTTGCTCCGAGTCTCTTTGATTCAGAGTCACGTCCGTTCTTTGTAGAACCAACACCCTTTTTATGAGCAAAGAACTGTAAATTCATGTTCAGCACGATTTTAGACCTCCTTAAAGAATACTTTGATATAATCGTCTTCATACTCTTCATAAATATTACAAAGTCCAATACGAAGAGCTTTGATAAGTGTCTCGCTTTCAGGACTGATATTTCCAAGGATCTTAGCTTTGATGTCACCGGCTTCTTCTGTTTCAACAATAACTGAATCAGAAGTAAGTTCTTCTAAAGCATTTACAGTATTGATAGTTAGAGCAGAAACTGCACTACATACAATATCCTTACCTGCTTCAGCGTACCCTGCATGACCTGATACCTGAAATCCAAAGTATTTACCATCCTTTAAATAAAAACAAGCTTTTATCATAATTTGTCGTCAATTAAGCATTGATTGCTTCAATCTTAACTTCTGTATATGGCTGTCTGTGACCGTTCTTCTTGTGATAGCCAGTCTTGCGCTTATACTTGTAAACAACGACCTTCTTAGCCTTTGCAGTCTTAACGACTGTAGCCTTAACAGATGCTGACTTAACTGCATCACCTACGAGAAGATCCTTATCGTTATTTACAGCAATAACATCATCAAATGTTACTTCAGCGCCATCCTCTGCGCCGAGCTTCTCAACTCTAATGATATCTCCTTCAGCTACCTTGTACTGCTTTCCGCCTGTTGCAATAATTGCGTACATTTAGGTTACCTCCTATTATCATTACTCGCCAATCTACGGTGACACCCAAAAGGGCATACTTATACAACCTCGTTGTGCGGCATACTCCGATAATATAACATCACATTTTTATTTTGTCAACATTATTTATCTTATAAAATTTCTGCCAGTGGCTTTTTTGTTTTTTTCCTGGTTAATTCACATAATCCAAGGCTTGTCATATCAACGTAAGTAAGAAGATTATCCTTTTTTGCATTAGTTTTAATATAAGAGATCATTTCAAGATATTTATCTTTATCTTTTATATTCATAAAATCCACAATGATTATCCCGGATATATTTCTAAGTTTTATAGTATCTAAAATCTTATCAAATGCTTCTTTATTCAGTTTAAGAAGATAATCATCCTTATCTTTCTTTCCTCCCTGAGACTTACCGCTATTGACATCTATAACAGTAAGAGCTTCAGTTGGATCAATGATAAGATATCCGCCTGATTTAAGATACACTTTCCTTGCCATAGCTTTAGAGAGCTTATCTTCAATTCCATACAGATTAAGAAGGCTTACCATATCATCTGAATAAAACTTAATATTTACAGGACCTACATCAATTCCCGCCTTAAGGCCTTTAAGTATATCTGCTCTGTCCGTAATAACAGTAAACTCATCATAGCATTTACGGATAATAAGTTTTTTTACAAATGAGATATGATCTTCACTACTGCTGTCTATAAGTTTAAATGGAACAGAATTAAGTCCTTTCTTTATTACTTCCATCTGATGCTTCAAAAGTAAATTGGCTTCACTTATAACCGCATCAATATCAGCTTCTTGGGCAGCTGTCCTTAAGATGATACCGGAATTATAGATATTTTCTTCAGGAAGCAGTTTTAAAAGTTCTTCTTTTAACTTATTTACCTTATCTTTATCATGTATCTTTTTTGAAATATTGATACGACCGGACCTATTGATTACCACATAATTCCCTGTGAAAGAAATATCTGATGAAGCTTCAGCCTTTTTAGTCTTAATTGGGCTTTTAGAAACCTGAATAAGTATCTCGTCCCCGGGACGAAGGCTGTCTTTTTTTCCGTGTTTAATATATAAATGCTTATCTTCATTTTCCTTTAAGGGATAATAAAGTGTATCGCTAAGTCCTGCATCAAGAAATGCAGCACCGATACTCGGAACATAATCTATAACCTTAGCCGAGTAGATATTATATAAAAAGTCATCCTCACTAAAATACTCGGCACTAACAAGCTTTTTTTCATCTAATAAAAAGCCCATTATCTTTTCTTCATATTCAGTTATTACATATGTTCCATTCATTATTAATTGTTTCCTTTATTTAAAATGTTTCTCCAACTGAAAGAAGGTTTAAATAGTCACCTTTTTCATTTGTAAGATAAGTCTCCTGTCTTTCAATGGCATAAGAAAAACGACTTATCTCTTTTCCTAATTTTTTAGCAATTGCATCGATAAAAAGTTCCGGCTTAAGATTATTCTTACTACCGGCCTCAAGCATGATATAAATGGAATTATCTTCTCTTACCTGCATATTTATAATTCCAGGTCTTATATTAGTTAAGCTTTCAGACTTCTTAGTCTTTTTAACTACTTCTATAACATCTGAATTATAAAGACTTAATGCTGTATCTCTTATTTCATCCAAAGTAAGGATTCCACTAATCTTTTCATTAAAAGTTATCACATAATCCGATGCAGTAACTGCTGCCATAGAGTTCTCGCAATCATCTGGAAGTATTACGCAATCCACCATCTTAAGGAATGGAGATCCTACAGCATTGAATCTGTCCACCATATCCCTGGCCGTTGTGACTGATTCAAATTCGGCATCAAAATATTCACCCAAAGATGTCATCATAAGAGGCATAGGTGCGGCAAAAGATATTATCTGATGAGGACTCATTCCTTTTGTATAAGAAATATCAAGTCCTGCACGTCTTATGCCCTTCTGAAAATATCTCATAACATCAAGATGACTTATGAATTTAAGAGGTCCTGTCTTTTCATATTTAACTCTGACTTTCAAAACATACACCTCCTCCAAAAGAAGCTGCCCCACATCCCTGACACTGCATACGGCAGTTAGGGGAAGGAATGCCTTCCTTTGCTTTCTTCCATTCATTTTTAAGGAAATTATCGCTTACACCAGCATCAATAACTGACCAAGGGAATACTTCATCTATTGGACGTTCCCTATAGATATACCACTCCGGATCAATGCCTTCCTTACTAAATGCTTCATTATATCTTTCCATTGAAAAATATTCATTCCATGCATCAAATATTCCGCCGGCCTTATATACATCCAGAATTACTTTTGAAAGTTTTCTGTCTCCTCTTGCATAAATACCTTCAATAAGTGAGATATCTTCATCATGGTAAGCAAATTTTATCCTCTTCTTATTTTTCATATTTCTAATGGTATCTTTTGCATGATGTGCATGTTCCACATAGATTGAACGTCTAAACATTGGAGCCCACTGGAAAGGAGTAAATGGCTTTGGTACAAAATAAGCCGCGCTGGCAGTTATCTGTATTGAACCATTTCTTTCTTCCTTTGGAACTGTTTCAAAATAAAGCTCAGAAATCTTCTCACAAAGTTCTCCAATTCCTGCCACATCATCAAGAGTTTCTGTAGGAAGACCCATCATAAAATAAAGTTTTACCTTATTCCATCCGCCAATAAAGGCTTTTCTTGCTCCCTCAAGGATTACTTCTTCGGTAAGACCCTTATTAATTACTTTTCTAAGTCTTTCTGTACCTGCTTCAGAGGCAAATGTAAGAGAAACTTTCTTTATATCCTGTACTTTCTTCATTACATCTAAGGAAAATGCATCAATTCGAAGAGAAGGAAGTGATATATTTACATGATCATTATTAAACTTATCAAAAAGGAAATTCATAAGTTCTGGAAGTTCCTGATAATCACTGGTTGAAAGAGAAGAAAGAGATATTTCTTCATAACCTGTATTTTTAAGAGCTTCCTCAGCATATTTTTCTACTAATTTAACATTCTTTTGTCTTGTAGGACGGTATATCATACCTGCCTGACAGAATCTGCATCCTCTGATACATCCACGCATAACCTCAAGTACAACTCTATCCTGAGTTGCCCTTAAATATGGAACTACCGGTTTTGTAGGATAAGGTACTTCATTAAAATCAGTAACTATAACTTTCTTTACCTTTTCAGGTATATCATCATATAACCTGTCAATTCTTTCAATGGTTCCATCATCCTTATAAACAGGTTTATATAAAGATGGTACATAAATACCAGGGATTTTTGCAGCTTCATGAAGAAATTCTGATCTGGTAATATCACTGTATTTATACTTTTTATAGAGATCAAGTAACTGATTATAGCTCTTTTCTCCTTCTCCGATATAAAATATATCAAAGAAGTCTGCTATTGGTTCTGGATTAAACACACAAGGACCACCACCTATAACAATAGGGTCTTCCTTTGTTCTGTCTTTAGCCATAAGTGGTATTCCAGAAAGATCAATAACCTGAAGGATGTTGGTATAACACATTTCATACTGTATGGTTATTCCAAGAAAATCCATTTCTTTAACAGGAGTCTGAGTCTCTAGGGTAAAGAGACGAATATCCTGTTCCCTCATTATCTTATCTAAATCCGGCCATGGAGAATATACTCTTTCGCAATAAGTATCTTCTCTCTTATTAAACATATCATAAAGTATCTGTATTCCAAGATATGACATCCCTATTTCATAGACATCAGGAAAACACATGGCATATCTTATATCTACTTTATCCACGTCTTTTACAACCATATTGATTTCATTTCCGATATATCTTGCCGGCTTATCTACAGCCATTAAGATCTCATCTGAAAGAGCTAAACTGTTCATTTTATCTCCTTTAAAAATAAGCCGCAAGGAACTCCCTGCGGCTGAGGATTTTTATATTAGTTCTTAAAACTGTGTATAGGTGCAGGAATACGTCCTGTTCTATTTACAAAATTATCGCTTGAGTATGGATTAACTTTCATGATAGGTGCTTCTCCAAGAAGACCGCCAAATACAGCTCTGTCTCCTTCTTTCTTACCTATAACAGGAATAAGACGGACTGCAGTTGTCTTCTGGTTGATCATACCTATAGCCATCTCATCAGCTATGATACCTGAAATTGTTGTAGCTTTTGTATCACCAGGAATAGCGATCATATCAAGACCTACAGAACATACACATGTCATTGCCTCAAGTTTTTCAATTGAAAGGGCTCCATTTGAAGCTGCTGTGATCATACCCTGATCTTCACTGACAGGAATGAAAGCTCCTGAAAGTCCGCCAACCGAAGAGGAAGCCATGATACCGCCTTTCTTAACCTGATCATTAAGAAGCGCAAGAGCCGCTGTTGTACCAGGTGCTCCGGCATATTCAACACCTATCTCACAGAGAATATCAGCAACTGAGTCACCGATGGCCGGAGTAGGTGCAAGAGAAAGATCTACGATACCAAATGGAACACCAAGTCTCTTTGATGCTTCCTTAGCAATAAGCTGACCAACACGTGTGATCTTAAATGCTGTCTTTTTAATAGTTTCGCAGAGAACTTCAAAACTCTCTCCTCTAACATCTTCAAGAGCAGTCTTTACAACACCAGGACCACTTACACCAACGTTTATAACTCTGTCTCCTTCAGTAACACCGTGGAAAGCACCAGCCATAAATGGATTATCATCAGGTGCATTGCAGAATACAACGAATTTTGCGCATCCAAGTGAGTCATTATCTTTTGTAAGTTCAGCTGTTTCTTTAATTATCTCACCGATAAGTCTTACAGCATCCATGTTGATACCAGTCTTTGTAGATCCAACGTTAACTGAACTACATACAAAATCAGTTGAGGCCAGCGCCTTAGGAATTGAACGGATTAGAAGTTCATCTGCTGGTGTCATATTCTTAGATACAATGGCTGAATAACCACCAAGGAAATTAACCTTAACTTCCTTTGCAGCTGCATCAAGGACTTTGGCAATTTCTACGAAATCATCACTTGTCTTACAAACTGATGCACCAACTAAAGCAATAGGTGTGATGGAAATTCTCTTATTAACTATAGGAATTCCATAGATCTTAGTAAGGTCTTCACCAGTCTTAACCAGGTCTTTGGCACTTGTTGTTATTTTTTCATATATTGCATCACAAGTTGATTTTAAATCATTTCTAACACAATCAAGAAGACTGATACCCATAGTAATTGTTCTTACGTCCAGGTTCTCCTTGCTGATCATATTATTAGTTTCTAAGACTTCTTCTATACTAATCATATTAATGCCCTTTCTTTAAAAAATTACAGATTTGAATTAAATACCGTTACGGGCATTAGATTCTATGCATCATGTCAAAGATTTCTTCTTTCTGAGCTTTGATCTGAACGCCAATCTCACTGCCTACTTCATCAAGTTCTCTGGCAATTTCTTCGTGAGTCTTAGTAGCTTTATCAGTATCAACTACCATCATCATATTAAAATAGCCCTGCATAATAGTCTGTGTAATGTCACAGATATTAATATTGTTACTTGCAAGGTAATTACATACTTTAGCGATGATACCTACGTTGTCCTTACCAACTACAGTAATGATTGTCTTTGTCATGATAAAATTTCCTCCTAAAACTTTTTAAAACTCTGCCATTGCACTGCACATATCCCGTCGTGCAACATTCAGATTAAAATCTCTCACATCATCAGTATAAGGATTTCCTTTAAGTTCCTCCTTAACAGTTTCATATGCAAGTTCTATAAAATTATTCTCGTGACTTAAATGACCGAGGATAATATTCTTAATGTGATCATTTAGTAATTCTCTGATGAGAAGACCTGAAGATTCATTAGAAAGATGTCCCTTATCTCCTAAGATTCTTCTTTTTAACTGATACGGATATGGTCCAGCTTCCAGCATTCTGATATCATGATTTGCTTCAATAAGAAGACTGTCATGGTCAGATAAAAAACTTATCATATCATCATCATAACATCCTAAATCAGTAGCAAGTGCCGCCTTGCTCTTACCATCCGAAAATGAATAGCAAACCGGATCAGCTGCATCGTGACTTATAGGATGAGTGCTGATATTCATATCCTTTATCTTAAATGTATTTTGATTATCAATTATTTTTAAAAGTGAAGTGTCCATTTTTCCAAGAGAAGTCATGGAAAGAACCGCATCCCTTGTTTTTTCTGTAAGGTAAACCGGTGTGCCATATTTTCTCATGATAGTACCCAGACTCTTTACATGATCGATATGTTCATGAGTGATGAAAATGCCATCTATATCCTTAAGACTAAGGTTTACGCTATTTAAACCTTCTTCAGTTTTTTTCATGCTGATTCCTGAATCAACCAGAAATGCTGTATTTTCAGTACCAACGAAGGTACAGTTACCCTGACTTCCGCTGGCAATATTCATTAGCTTCATATAGTCATCCTTTTAAAAATCTAAAAGCTATTATACAGTAAAAGATTTTAAAATCAAATCTTATCTTCTATTTAATGTCAGGTTTTGTTCAAAAATGCTCTGATATTTACTATTTCCACCAAAATTGATTATCTTAAAATTATTCTTAATATCTGAAAGCAGATTAAAACTATCTAGGTTAAATACAAGCTTTTCAGCACCAAAAAGAGAAGTATTTCCCATAACACTGGCTTTAGATATAAGTTTTTCCGGAATTATCCCAAGATAGGCACTGTCACGAAGTGACATATTAAAACCAAAACCTCCAGAGATATAAAGATTATTAATATCCGTAATTTCAAGTTCTGCTTCTTTTATCAAAAGATAAAGGGATGAATATATGGCGCTTACGGCCAGCTGGACATCCCTAAGTATTTCAGCAGAAATATTTATCCTTTCTGAATTAAAAGAAAGATTGATACCATTTTTAACCATATCATCATCTAAGATGATATCAGGGCTTAAGATCTTCTTTTTTAATAATAAAGTAATGGCTGATAAGGTTGTAGAACCATATATTCCCCTTGCTCTGGTACAATTTTCAAAAGCAGGACCACAGGCCGCCGATGTAGCATAATACTTCCCCTTATTCTTTACTACTATCTCTCCATTGGTTCCAAGATCCATAAGGACCTCTTTATCCTTTAAGTTAAGATAAAGGCATCCAGAAAGTACATCACCACCAATAAATGCTGATACGCCGGCAATAACCCTGGTTTTTACCTTAGCAAAAACAATTTCTTCATCAGAAGTAAATGGCATATTAAACGGGCTTACTCCAAGGCTTTCTATATTTTTTCCAAGAATAATTGACGCCATGGTAGTATTTGCAGATATTACTGCTCTTTTAATATCTTCTGAGCAATACTCCTCTGTTTTAGAAAGCATTTTATCATAACTTTCTAAAATAGCCTGCTCCATCATATCCTTCATTTTTATAAGATTATCAGCTTTTTTTGAATTCGTGATACGTGATATTACGTCTGAACCAAAAATTCTTTCAGGATTAAGAAAGCCGTCTTTTGCAATTACAATATTATCTTCATTTATTATTGAAACTGCCACCGTTGTAGTACCTACATCGATGGCAGCAAATAGGCTTTTACTCATTTTATAATACAGCCTTTGGACTCTTATCCATAGGTCTGTAACCTTTTTCTTTTAATACCTTGAAGATCTCATCTTTATGTTCCGGTCCAAAAGCTTCAAGAGTAATAACTAATTCAACAGCTGCATTTCTATTAAGAGATACAAACTGATTATGTTCAAGTTTAATGATATTACCTTTAAGCTCTGAAAGAATATGTGATACTTTCTCTAATTCTCCCGGTCTGTCTGGAAGAAGTACAGAAACAGTAAAGATTCTGCTTCTTGCAATAAGTCCATGCTGAACAACAGATGATAAGGTTATAACATCCATATTTCCGCCGGAAAGGATACTTACTACCTTCTTTCCTTCTGGTTTAAGGTGCTTTAATGCAGCAACTGTAAGAAGACCTGAATTCTCAACGATCATCTTATGATTCTCTATCATATCAAGGAAAGCAACAATAAGTTCACTGTCTTCAACAGTGATGATCTCATCTACATTCTGCTGGATATATGGGAAGATCTTAGTTCCAGGAGTCTTAACAGCAGTACCA
>DFFQ01000070.1 GCA_002371025.1 Lachnospiraceae bacterium UBA3772
ATAATGTATTGGGGGGTTACAAGTAATATTATATACATCTACGTTTTTAAGTGTTGCTAAAAAACAATTTTTTTTGTAAATTTTTTTATACATTTTTACCACCCGCAATTTTTGAGCAACCGGTTTTTGTGCATATTACATAACAGAGTTAAGCGTTTATATACACTTTGAACAACAGTTAAGTTTCCTCGCGTTCACTTCCTTGTAACAGCCTTGTTACTGCACAAAAAGTGCATCAAATTCTGCCCCTGTTATCTTTTCCTTCTCAAGCAGAAGAGCTGCACTCTTATCAAGGATATCTCTCTTTGATACTATGATCTCTTTTGCCTTTTCATAACATTCATCAATAATACGCTTTACTTCAGAATCAATATCTGCCGCAACTTTCTCGCCGTAAAATCTCTCATGGCCAAGTTCCTTGCCAAGGAATACCTGCTCATCATCATTTGCCTCATAATTGATAAGGCCAAGTTTTGGAGAGAAGCCGTATTTTACAACCATATCTCTGGCTGTCTTAGAAGCCATCTTGATATCCTGAGACGCACCGGTGGTAATATCATCAAATACCAGTTCTTCCGCTATTCTTCCACCCAGATCTACCATTATATGCTGCAGCATCTTTGTCTTTGTCACATGACGGTTATCATTCCCCGGAAGAGGCATAGTATAACCGGCAGCACTGTCACCTGTTGGGACTATTGAAACAGTAAAGACCGGATCCATCTCAGAAAGCTCATGGAAAAGGATAGCGTGTCCTGCTTCATGATAAGCAGTTATCCTCTTTTCACTATCTGGAACAAGTCTTGATCTCTTTTCTGTTCCAATGCCAACTTTGATGAAAGATTTATCCACGTCAGCTTTTGTAATAAACTGTCTGTTTTCAATAACTGCATTGATAGCAGCTTCATTTAAGAGGTTTTCAAGATCGGCTCCCGCAAATCCGGCAGTGGTTCTTGCAATCTCCTTCATATCAACATCGTCGCCTATATGTTTATTGGCTGCATGTACTCTTAAGATTTCTTCTCTGCCCTTAACATCCGGACGTCCTACGCTGACCTTTCTGTCAAATCTTCCTGGACGAAGAATGGCAGGATCCAGGATATCCACACGGTTTGTAGCAGCCATTACGATAATCCCGGAATTATTTCCGAATCCATCCATTTCAACAAGAAGCTGATTTAATGTCTGCTCTTTTTCATCATGTCCGCCTCCAAGGCCCGTACCACGACGTCTTGCAACAGCATCAATTTCATCTATAAATACGATACAAGGCGCATTTCTCTTTGCATCAGCAAAAAGGTCTCTGACTCTGGCTGCACCAACACCTACAAACATCTCAACGAAATCTGAACCTGAAATAGAAAAGAATGGAACTCCCGCTTCTCCTGAAACCGCCTTGGCAAGAAGTGTCTTACCTGTTCCCGGAGGTCCCACAAGTATAAGTCCTTTAGGGATTCTTGCTCCCATAGCCGAAAATCTCTTTGGATTCTTAAGAAATTCAACGATTTCTTTAAGCTCCTGTTTTTCTTCATCAAGACCTGCCACATCTTTAAATGAAACATTAGTTACTTCATCCTTCTTGGCACGACTCTTACCAAATGTAAGGATTCCACCCTGTCCTCCAGACTTTGCCGCCTGTCCTCCAAGGATAGACAGAGCAAACATTACCATTATCAAAGCAAAGATATAAGGAAGAGCTTTTTCAAGCCACGAAGGTCTCTCGACATCACTTATGTTAAGAGCTACCTTCTTATCCGCAGTATCCTTTACCATTTTTATGGTCTCATTAACATCAGTAGAATAATATGCAACTTCCGAACCATCAGTAAAGTAAATCTTTATCTTACCTGTTGGAACCTCATAATTCTGCTGAACATTTACTTCAAATACTCTCGACTCTTTAAGCGCTCTTTTAAGCGTATCATCTGTGTAAGTTGTATCTACATTCGCGTCCATATTAGAAATTATTATGTATAAAATGACTCCTACAGCCAACAGCAGAAAATAGATACCCGCCAAATTCTTTTGTTTTTTCATTTAGTCTCCTTTAAACGTAGCTAAAACCCCTGTTTTAAACCTATAATACTCTTGATCAATCTACATTAGAAATTACACCGATATATGGAAGATTACGATACTTCTGAGCGTAATCAAGTCCATAACCTACGATAAACTCATCCGGAATGACAAATCCTGTCATAGAAAGATCTACAGGTATAACTCTTCTGTCAGGCTTGTCAAGAAGTGTGATAACTTCAAATGAAGCCGGCTTTCTATCCTGCATGATCTTACATACATAACTAAGTGTACGTCCTGAATCAAGAATGTCCTCAACAATGATAACATTCTTTCCTTCAATAGATTCGTCTAAGTCCTTATTGAACTTAACAATACCTGATGATTTTGTTCCATCTCCATAGCTTGATACAGATATAAAATCCATAGTTACAGGAACTGTAATATGTTTTGCAAGTTCGCATAAGAAGAATACACTTCCCTTAAGAATACCAATAAGGTGAACCTGCTTGCCTGTATATTTTCTTGAGATTTCTTCTGCCATCTCTTTAATTCTGGCATTTAATTTCTCCTCACTAATGAGTACTTCGATTTCTTCTTGCATATATTATTCCTTTCTGTCCGGGGTTACCGGATAATATGTAATCTTACATATTTTTTTAGTATCTTTATCTATATGAAATGCCGGGCTTAACCTAAGTCCTGACACCCAGATAACATTATTTGAATCAACCACGAGAGGCCATACTTTTCTTTTCTCTCTGTCAATCTTTTCATCAATAAAGATCCTGCTGATCTTTTTAGTGCTTCCCTTGGAATCGATAACAATTGTATCACCCTCCTCAGGATATCTAAATTCAATACCCCCTTTGATTTTACCAAAATCAATCATTTTGACCAATCTTTCATCGGGGATTTCTTTTTTGATAATAGCATCTATCAGCTTTTCATCAGCATCTATTATCTCAACTTTAAAATGCCGCTGCAACAAAGCCGCTTCATCCTTATCACACTTATTTTCTATAAGCATTATAAGTTTTCCATAGGAATTTCTAATAAGTATATCATAAGGGATCTTAATTGACTTACCGGTTTCTTCTTTTAAAACCAGTCTGTCTATACTTTCAAGATGAAGTCCCGTAATATCTTTTCTCTTACTTACCAAAGATTCTATCATTCTTAGATAGATCTCGTATCGTATATTTTTGTCCAGTTCCTTTATATCAGCACATTCAATACTTCTCTTATTATCTTTAGAAATAAACTTATAATTATCTGCTTCTTTTTCAAAACCCTCATTTATCTCTCTTAAAGAATTGCTGATGCGTCCTATATGATAAACCGCTTTTGAATTTATCTTTAACAATTCCGGGATTATCACATTTCTTATTCTGTTTCTTGAATAATCTGTATCAAAATTAGTTTTATCTATGCAATAGGTTACATTTTCTTCCTTCAGGAATTCTTTTATCTCTTCTTTATCAACACAAAGCAAAGGACGTATCACATCGTCCCTCACCGGAAGGATTCCCACAAGACCTTTGATACCGGAACCTCTTATCATATTGAAAATGACTGTTTCACAAAGATCATCCATATGATGTGCAACAGCAACTTTTTTATAACCATATTTCTTCTCTATCTCTCTGAAGAACTCATATCTTATATATCTTCCAGCCTCTTCTTCAGTCATGGACATTTCTTTTGCAAACTGCGGAACATTTTTCTTTAATACTTCCACCGGAACATTGTACTCCTGTCCCAGGCGCCTTACATACTCTTCGTCCTGGTCCGCTTCCTCGCCTCTTATCATATGATTTACATGGGCCGCCACAAGATGTAATCCATATTTTTCTCTTAATTTATTCAAACAAAGAAAAAGAGCGACAGAATCTGCTCCACCTGATAATGCTACAACTATTCCGTCACCTGCGTCTATCATATTCTCTTTTTTTATATATCCATCAATTTTATCAAGAATATTCATGTTAAAACTTAAAAAAGGTGCTACCCAAATAGCACCTTTTTTATTTATCCTTTGGTTTAATTATTATTTCATACGGATATACGAGATGAAGCTTCTCTCTCGCAACCTCTTCAATATACTTATTTGTCTTCATATATTCCTGTTTTTCAAGTAACTGGGCTGTTGTCTCATTCTGCATTTCAAGTTCAGCAACCAGCGACTGTTCTGTAACAGCAAGCATATTACTTTCATTCTTAAGTGTCTTCATGCGCACTGAAGTAATAATGATCGTACATAAAAACAAAGCGATCATCATGGCATAAACCGACTTTGAAATTTTCCTCCTCACTGTTCTCATTACTGTATACCCACCAATCTAATATATAAAGATAGATATTATTTTATACTTTTATTGGCCCAATTTCAACCAATTTATGCTAATATTTTAAACATCTCCTGAGTTTCTTCTTTTTTCACCGTTTCAGCCACCTTAAGAACCTCTGCTTTAACAGTTTTGTTTCCAAACGCTATCTCTATCTCATCCCCGACTTTTATCTCTAAGGAAGCTCTTGCAACTTTGCCATTAACAGTAATACGACCTGCATCACAGGCATCTTTAGCAACAGTTCTTCTCTTAATAAGTCTGGATACCTTTAAATACTTATCTAATCTCATCTTTAACCCTCCATTACTTTCACGCATGGCTACAGCCATTTCTAAAAAGAAAAGCCGCACCCTTCGGTACGGCCAGTTATAAATTTCTCTATATTAGTTTATAGAATCCTTTAAAGCCTTACCAGCTTTGAACTTAGGAGCCTTTGAAGCAGCAATCTTCATTGTCTCGCCTGTTCTTGGGTTACGGCCTTCTCTAGCTGGTCTCTCAAGTACTTCGAATGTACCAAATCCAACTAACTGAACCTTGTCACCCTTCTTTAATTCTTCAGCAACAACTTCTGTAAATGCCTTAACAGCCTTCTCAGCGTCGCTCTTCTTAAGTGATGTCTTCTCAGCAATAGCTGATACAAGTTCGCTCTTGTTCATTACTGTCTATCCTCCATAGATAAATTATATCTCCCCCAAGCCACCAGTTGTGGCTCAAAAGGCACTCTATTGTTATATCTATAACCACACGTTTTGTCAAGCTTTTATGCTATTTTTCCGTGTTTTTATGCGCTTTTTTATCTTCCTCCATACTTCTGAGATTATCTGTATGGATCTCATCTGTCTTTTTAGTTAAAGTAAAGTAAAATTCGGAACCTTCTCCTTCAGCACTTTTTACTTCTATCATCTCGTTATGAGCTTTAATAACTTCTTTAGCTATAGCAAGACCAAGACCAGTTCCTGTCTTATCCTTACCTCTTGACTGATCCCCTTTATAGAATCTTACAAAGACCTTCTTTCTGGTCTCTTCATCCATTCCGATACCCTGGTCTTTAACAGATACCATAAGCTTTTTATCTTTATCAAACAAAGAAACATCTATCTGCTTTCCTGATGGGGTAAATTTAAGCGCATTATCAATTAAGTTATAAAAAACCTGCTGCACTTTGGTCTTATCTGCCGTAACCACGGTATATTCCGAATGATTATGAAGATAGATAGCAACCTTCTTCTTTTCAGCCTTCATTTCAAATGTATTTAAAGTATTCTGTATCACATCGATCATATCAAAATTCTCAAGTTTAAGATATGGTCCGTAATTGTCAAAATTCTCAAGCTCAAGAAGTCCCTGAGTAAGCTTTGTAAGTCTGTTGGTCTCATTTAATACTATATCAAGATATTTATCCTGCTTTTCTGCAGGAATAACACCATCTTTAATAGCCTGTATATATCCTTTAATGGATGTAAGAGGTGACCTGAAATCATGGGAGATATTTGACACAAAATCCCTTCTGTAATCTTCTAACTTTGAAAGCTCTCCAGCCATATATTCCATGGACTCTGCCAACTGACCGATCTCATCGTTTGTATCGATTCCTGTTTCCACTTCAAAGTTACCCTTTGAATACTCATCCGCAATATCTGAAAGTCTTCTTACAGGTCTGATGATCTTATGGGAAATGATACCCAGGAATATAAATGCAATGGCAATGATAACAAGACATGGAAGAACACTGATGGAATATATATTTCTCAACAGATTGTTGATCTGAAGAGTTGATTCATGGATTATTATCGCCCCGGCATTTCTAACATCTTCTTTGTTAGGTGTAGCCACCAGGCTGATATTTACAGGCACATTTACAGAAAGCATGGAATCCGAAAATGTTCCATTAAAATTCCCTGTCTTATAAGAAAGCTTTGTTATATTATAATCCGGGAAAATATCATATATGGACCCTCTAACTTCTCCCCTATGAACTGCATCGCTACTACTGTTTTTTTCAAGTTTCTTTGCCGAAGAAGTGGCAACTATCATTCCGTCTTTATCTACAAACCACACATCTGCATTAAGTGTACCTGAATAATAATCAAACAGTTTATTAAGATCATCCGGAGAGATATTTCCTTCAATATATGCCTCTACAGTCTGTGACGCTATCAGGCTCGCCTCATTATAGAGGGTGCTCTTTCTCTCGTTTATCATAAATCTTCTCGTATAAAATGAAAGAAATACAAGAAGAATACCAAATGAGGCAAGAAGAATAATGAGAAAAGCTATATAAATCCTATCAAGAATTGAATGCTGCATCTTATCTTACCTCAAATTTGTAACCCACACGCCAAACAGTTGCGATGGACCAGTTATACTTCTGTCCTAATTTCTCACGCAGACGTTTTACATGTACATCAACAGTTCTTGTGTCACCAATGAAATCATATCCCCAGAGCTGATTCAAAAGCTGCTCTCTGGTAAACACCTGGTTTGGTCTGCTTGCCATAAAATAAAGCAATTCCAGCTCCTTAGGAGGCATATCCAGATTCTTCCCTTCAAACTGAACTGTATAATTACTGATATTTACAATAAGGTTATCATATTCAACAAAGTCTCCCTGTCTTGCAGGATCAAGATTCTTTGGATTTGCTGTATTCTGAGGATCTTCCCTCTTTTCTGCTTCCTCACCGTTCTTTTTTGCACGTCTTAAGATTGTTCTTACACGAGCCACAAGTTCATTGGTATCAAAAGGCTTAACCATATAATCATCGGCCCCGATCTTAAGCCCAAGCACCTTATCAAACACTTCACCTTTTGCAGAAAGCATGATCACTGGAACCTCACTCACCTGTCTAACTTCCTTTAAAACTTCATATCCATCAATTCCAGGAAGCATAATATCAAGGATTATAAGATCCGGTTCATACTGCTTAAAGATCTCTAATCCCGCCTCTCCGTCTGATGCTGTTCTAGTGTCAAAACATTCTTTTTCAAGATATAGTGAGATCAGATCTGAGATATTCTCATCATCATCCACTATAAGTATTTTCTGTTTTTCCATGGTACCTCCATTTATTTAACATCTACCCACTTTAAAATGTAACAATGGTAACTCCGGCGTCTCCTTCTCCGAACTCACCAGCTCTAAAACTCTTTACGTATCTCTGCCTTCTCAGATAATCCTGTATTCCCTTACGAAGCGCTCCTGTTCCCTTTCCATGAACTATGGTCACCTGAGCTGCATGAGAAAGCATGGCATCGTCAAGGAATTTTTCAAGTTCTGAGATAGCTTCATCCACTGTTTTACCCAGCAGATTAATCTCAGGTTTAAATGTATATCCTTTATTAATATTTCCACCGGACATAGCCTTTACAGTTTTAACTGATGGCTTTTCATCCGGAAGTATCATAAGATCACTTGCAGGGAATCTTGAATTAAGGATTCCCATTTCAACTGTTATCAGTCCCTTTGCATCAGCTGTCTTTATAACATGTCCTTCCACATTGAGACTGATGACCATTACCCTGTCTCCAATATGGAAATCTGATGTCTTAAATCCAGACTTCTTTACTTCTTTCTTATTTCTGTCCCCCAGCTTATTTCCTTTTTCTCTTAAGTTGCTGCGGACTTTTTCCATCTTTGAAGCATCCGCTGACTTCGGATCCTTCAGCCATCTGTTATAATCCTTTATAGCCTTATCTGCAGTCTCTTTTGCATCCTCAAGAATAGCTTTTGCCTCTTCACGAGCTTTGTTTAATATCTCTTTTTTCTTCTCTTCGATATTGTCATTTCTCTCAGCCAGAGATTTTCTTAATTCTTCTATCTCTTTCTTATAGCTCTCAATATCTGCCTTATCCTTCTCAAGTTCTCTCTTATCATGCTCTAATATAGAGATAACTTTCTCCAGCTCAACAGAATCCTCATCAATGTTTTCTTTAGCCATTTCAATGATCTCTTCAGGCAGTCCCAGTCTCTTTGTAATAGCAAAGGCGTTGGAACTTCCCGGGATTCCGATCATTAATTTATATGTTGGTCTTAATGTCTTAACATCAAATTCACAGGATGCATTTTCAACCCCGTCACATGAAATAGCAAAAGTCTTAAGCTCTGTATAATGAGTTGTAGCCATAACCTTAGCTCCCTTATCCTTAAGATAGGTAAGGATTGAAATAGCAAGGGCTGCACCTTCCTGAGGATCTGTTCCTCCTCCCGGCTCATCAAAGAGACAAAGGCTCTTATCTGTAACATGCTTAACAATATATATTGTATTGCTCATATGTGATGAGAATGTGGAAAGATTCTGCTCTATAGACTGTTCATCTCCAATATCTGCAAATACGTCCTCAAAAACACTGAGTCTTGACCCATACATAGCTGGTATATGAAGTCCCGACTGTCCCATAAGTGTAAGGAGCCCCAGAGTTTTAAGGGACACTGTCTTACCACCTGTATTAGGACCGGTAATTATAAGAAGGGAATAATCCTCTCCGAGACGGATATCTACTGGCACAGCAGTATGCCTCTCAAGCAGCGGATGTACCGCCCTCTTAAGATCCACTATACCCTCTTCATTAAAGATAGGCTCAGAAGCATTTATATCCTTTGCATATTTAGCTTTTGCGAAAATGAAATCCAGAGTTATAAGAAGCTTTAAGTCTTCTGTTATCTCTTCTACCACTGTTGCGGTTCTCTGACTAAGATCTTCTAATATTCTCTCTATCTCAACATGCTCTTCATTCTCTAATTCTTTAATCTTATTATTAAGATTAACAACCTGGAGCGGCTCAATAAATACTGTACTTCCAGTAGATGACTGATCATGGATCATACCCTGGAAGCTGTTCTTATATTCTGCCTTAACCGGGATACAATAACGTCCATTACGCATTGTAACTAAAGAATCCATAAGATAAAGACGAGTTCCCTCATCCTTTATTATCTTATCCAAAGCCTGATGAAGAGCTAGATTTGTCTCATCCATTCTCCTTCTTATAGAACGAAGATTAGATGAAGCATCACTTGCCATTTCATCATCAGAAATGATACATCTTCTTATTTCACTTGAAATATCCCTGAGGGGTGAAAGCATACTGAAATATTCTGTAAGAGAATCGCTGGATCTCTCCTCAGAATCTTTGATCTTATCTCCATAAAGCTGTGCTGTATCAGCATTTTCCAGAAGGGCTGCAATATCCAGCAATTCCTTCATGGAAAGTGGTGAACCTATAGAAAGCATCTTAAGACTCTCGCCGATATCTCTTACTCCAGCAAAGGAAAGATTACCGTATTTACTGATACGGAGCATTGCATCTCTTGTCTCACTCTGAAGTTTTTCAATTTCAACAATGTCCTTATATGGTTTTAACCTAAGACATCTTCTTTTTGCCCCCTGTGAAGCTGCAAAGCCAGCCAGGGTCTCTAATATTTTTTCATATTCAAGTACTTTTAAAGTACGCTTATTCATTACTTTATCCTCTTCAAAACATAATAATCCATATATAATTGTAAGACATTTTATTGCAAAATAAAAGAACAACTTAAAAATAGCCAGAGCTAAAAAGCTCTGGCTATTAAAATCCCTATATTGGGATAGAACACATCCTTATTTTTTATTCGTTTCTTTCTTTTTCAACCACCACAACTCCCATTCCAAGGAGGGCAATAATCATAATGGCAATGACTGCCTTAACAGGAGTTGAATCCCCCGTCTGAATTGCCACTGGTTCTGGTTCTGCTTTTGCCACTGTAGCTTCCTTAATCTTCGTGTCCTTATATGCTACAACAAAGCTTGAAAATCTGTCAGACTCCAGTTCCAATTCTTCCATTGAAACATTTCCGCTGATCTCTTCAACCTCACCATTATGGATCCTGAATACCTTATATTCTCTGTTATAACCCTGAGGTATTTCTGTGTTCTTTGCATCAAGACCTATCTTAAATCTGACAGGAGAATCGATCTCATGGATCTGTTCTATTTCCAGATGATTAAACTTTTTATATAAAGAAATGTCAAAGGCACAAGAAAGATTAAATCCCTCTCCGGCATTTTTAAGGATGACTTCCTTATCAGCACCCGAAAGATCATCTATCTTACTTATCTCAAAATAAACTTCTACACCGGCTCCATCTTTAACCAATTCCTTATCTTCATCAGAAAGAACCATATCTAACATTTCATCTGCACTCTTATCAATTTCTGCTTTTGAAATCCCTTCTGACTTCTTAATATTAAATACAGCACCGCTTTCTTCTTTCAATATATGATATGTGCCGTTTACAAATGTTACTTCATAATTATCACTTGAAATATCTTCAGCACTGATGATATAGTCTCCAGCCTTTTCGCCTTCTTCTCTTAACAACTTTAAACTTACAACATCATCTATCTCTTCACCCTCTGCAAGCGGAGTTTCTTCTGAGATCTTAAATGTAAGTTCTTCATCCTCAGCACCAAATATCTTCTCTTTATCATCAGCAATAAGAGTTACATTTCTCTTTGTTATTTCAAATTCTGCCTCTTCGAAGGTAATCTCATAATTAGGATTATCCTCATTTGTAAGACTACCCTGGCTAATGATATATTCACCTAATTCTTCTCCCGGCTCTCTTACTAACTCGCCTTTTAATGTTTCATTTTCCGGGATTTCTGAATCGTCAGCAAGTGAATAACTTAATGCACAATCTTTTTTCTTATACTCTTTGGTCTTATGATCTGCCTTTATTGATATAGGTCTCTTCTCTATATTGATCTCAAAGCTTCCATATGTAGGATAAAATCCTTCCTTTTGTGCTTTAAAATAAACTATATGCTTTCCTACATTTTTATACTTTATTGGTTCAGGCTTATATAACCCATTCTCATTATCTGCCCAGGTGACTTTTAATCCCTCAACTTCTGAAACAACTTTTGGGCAGTGATATTTTCCATCATATTTATCGCTGTATCCTTCAACTTCAACATTGCAGTATCCAAGCATTTTGTATGTTTTTACCTTAACGCCTTCTGAAGATACACTGGAAGGAGCTTCATCTGTCGCTGCCACCCTTGTATATACTGTATATTCCTTATCTGGATCCAGATTTTCAAATAATACCTTTCCTTCAACCGGACTTATCCAGTTTTTTC
>DFFQ01000019.1 GCA_002371025.1 Lachnospiraceae bacterium UBA3772
GTACCTCCAGGAGGAGCTGGTATCGGAATGCATGTTATTCCTGTTGAAAAAGCTATTGATATGAATAATGAAGCCATTAGTATTGAGAAGATCTCTCATTGGCTTGATAAGTATGAAGGTAAGTATGCAAAGTCACCTTGTTCATGCCGTCGCAGCCGTAAAACATATGATGAAGGCTGCGGTGATGTAGAAGATGGATGGTGTATTGCTGTTGGTGATATGGCTGACTATGTTGTTGAAACAAATAAGGGCGGCGTATATATCACAAGAGAAGAAGCATTAGAAATCTTTAAGAAAGCAGAAGATAATGGCTTTGTACATCAGATTACCAATATTGATGGTGAAAATAAGATATTTGCTATCTGTAACTGTAATGTAAATGTATGTTATGCACTTCGCACATCACTTCTTTTCAATACTCCAAATCTTTCTCGTTCAGCTTATGTAGCAAAGATTGATAAGAGTAAATGTGTAGCTTGTGGACGTTGCGTAGAGTTCTGTCCTGCAGGTGCTGTTAAACTCGGACAGAAGCTTTGTAAGAAGGATGGTTCAGAAGTTCAGTATCCTAAGCATCAGCTTCCTTCAGAAAAGAAGTGGACAGAGGCTGACTGGGATTGGGATTATCGTGATAATAACCGCATTGAGTCACATGCTTCAGGTACAGCTCCATGTAAGACAGCCTGCCCTGCACATATTGCAGTTCAGGGTTATCTTAAGCTGGCAGCTCAGGGAAAATATAAAGAAGCACTTGAACTTATCAAGAAGAACAATCCACTTCCTGCAATCTGTGGTCACATTTGTAACAGACGTTGTGAAGATGCTTGTACAAGAGGTACCATCGATCAGGCTGTTGCAATTGATGAAGTTAAGAAGTTTATTGCAATGCAGGATTTAAATAAAGAGACACGTTTTATACCTAAGAAGGTCATTCCACGTGTTGATGGTGACTTTAGTGAAGATAAGGTTGCTATCATTGGTGCAGGTCCTGCAGGTCTTTCATGTGCTTTCTATCTTGCAGAAAAAGGATATAAGCCTACTGTATTTGAAAAGAATGAAAAGGCCGGTGGTATGCTTGTTTATGGTATTCCATCATATAAGCTTGAGAAAGATGTTATCGAAGCTGAAATTGATGTTATCCGTGAAATGGGAGTTGAGATCCGTACCGGTATTGAAGTAGGTAAGGATATAACTCTTGATGAATTAAGAAAACAGGGATATAAGGCTTTCTATATCGCTATCGGATGTCAGGGAGGCCGTATGGTTGGCGTACCTGGTGAAGATGCAGCAGGTGTTACAACAGCTGTTGATTTCCTTAAAGTTGTAAATGCTACTGAGAAGTATGATATCAAGGGTGATGTTGTAGTAGTAGGTGGAGGAAATGTTGCTATTGACTGTTCAAGAGATGCAGTTAGAGTTGGCGCAAATAAGGTTACTCAGCTTTGTCTTGAAGGAAGAGATATAATGCCTGCTTCAGATGAAGAAGTTGAGGAAGCTGAATCAGATGGAGTTGAGATCAAGTGTGGATGGGGACCAAAAGAAATCCTTAAAGATGAAAATGGTGCAGTTAAGGGTATAGTATTTAAGAAGTGCCTTTCTGTAAAAGATGAAACAGGACGTTTCAACCCATCATATGATGAAAATGATACAATTACAATTGAATGTAAGCATGTAGTTCTTGCCGTTGGTCAGAGCATCCAGTGGGGCAACTTACTTGAAGGATCAAAGGTAGAATTAGGAAGAGGTAATGGTGCTGTAGCTGACCCTGTAACATATCAGACAGCTGAGCCAGATATCTTTGTTGGTGGTGATGTTTATACAGGACCTAAGTTTGCGATTGATGCTATAGCAGCTGGTAAAGAAGGCGCTATATCAATCCACCGTTTTGTACAGCCTCATACATCACTTACAATCGGTAGAAATAAGAACAGCTATGTTGAATTGAATAAAGATGATATACTTGTTGAGTCTTATGATAATTCAAAGCGTCAGATTCCGGGCAAGAAGGATCCTAACGCGCCAAAGAGTTTTAGAGATAATAAGGCTGTATTTACTGAAGAACAGGTTAAGAAAGAAACAGCAAGATGTCTTGGATGTGGAGCAAGTGTAGTAGATGATAATCACTGCATAGGATGTGGAATATGTACAACAAAGTGTGAATTTGGTGCTATCACTCTTGAACGTGTTAATCCAGAATGTTCTGTAATGCGTAAGAGTGAAGACAAGTTAAAATACATCCTTCCATATGCAGCTAAGCAGGCAATTAATATTAAGTTTAAGAAAAAGAAAAAAGATTGATCTATGCATGAACTTGGAGTAGTTTTTAAAATCATTGACGACTTGAAAGAAGTAGCAGTTGAAAATGATATTGATAAAATCAGCAAAGTAACAATCAGTCTAGGAGAGGTTTCTACTGTTATTCCAGATTATCTTCATGATTGCTGGAAATGGGCTAGAAAACGTACACCTCTCCTGGAAGAGACTGAACTTGTTATTGAAAAAATACCAGCCATTACATACTGTGATGACTGCAAACAAACCTATGAAACCGTGAAGTATGCCAAAGTGTGTCCTCATTGTAAAAGTGAGAACACATGGCTGATTCAGGGAAATGAATTCCTTATAAAGGAGATTGAAGTACCTGATCCAGATCGAATCGAGGATTAAAATATGAAATTCGAGAAACTTACCGTACCGTCACAGAAAGATTTGTTTATAAGAAAGATCCAGGATATGATCCTATCCGGGGAATTAAAGATTGGAGAGAAGATTCCACCTGAAAGAGAACTGGCTGAAAAGATGGGCGTTAGCCGTACCATTGTAAATACCGGTATTGCAGTACTGGAAAATCAGGGATTTCTTTCTATCATTCCAAGGCAGGGAGTATTTGTAAATGATTATAAGAGAAATGCAGGTGCAGATACTCTTAATGCCATAATGAGGATCAAGGGTGATATTATCAGCGATTCTGACATAAAATCAGTACTTGAGATAAGATGGGCATTGGAAAAGCTTGCCATAAGAAATGCCATTAGTATTATAACTGAGGAAGAAATCAGAGAACTAAGAGATATAGTAGAAGAATTAGGACAAGCTGAGTCACCTCAGGAGGCAGCTGAAAAAGCTTTTGAATTTCAGATAAAAATGGCAGAGATTGGTGATAATCAGTTCTTGGAAATAATCATTGCAAATTTCCGTTTGCCTTGTATTGCAATGTGGGTCCGCTTCTGCAGGATCTATGGAATACATACTTTGTTTGAACATACCCTTACTTCATGGAAACTCCTGAAAAAAGGAGATTATAATGAAGCACTTGACTGGGTTGAGAAATTAACTAAAGATGCAATAGATGGTAAATACACACTCTACGAAAAGGATTTAAAGAGTATATGAATAAGATCGAATTTGATATTCTTGAGGTAAAATCGAATATATTAAATGACAATGATAGATCATCTGATAATGTCAGAGAAATATTAAAGAAAAATAATGTCTTCATGGTTAATCTTATGGCTTCTCCAGGGGCTGGTAAGACAACAACTCTTGTAAAGACCATAGAGGCATTAAAGGACAGGTATAGAATAGGTGTTATGGAAGCTGATGTCGACAGTGATGTTGATGCCATAACGGTTCAGAATGCAGGAGCTAAGGTTATCCAACTTCATACAGGTGGATCCTGTCATATGGATGCAGATATGACAAAAGAAGGAATAGAAAAGTTAGATATCAGTGATATTGATGTACTTTTCCTTGAAAATATAGGGAATCTTGTATGTCCTGCAGAATTTGATACTGGAGCAACAAAAAAAGTATGTATACTTAGTGTTCCAGAAGGTGATGATAAACCTCTTAAATATCCACTTATGTTCCAGGTGAGTGATCTTTTACTGATCGGAAAGATGGATGTTATGCCGGTATTTAATTTTGATGTGGAAGCTTGTAAAAAGTATGTAGCAGACTTAAATCCAGATATGGAAGTGCTTCCTGTTTCAGCTCGTACTGGCGAAGGTTTTGATAAATGGATAGAGTGGCTTGTAAAAGAAATCCAGAAATTCCGAGAGAAGGAGGTATAGGATGAGAGTAATAGAATTAAACCGTTCCATCACAGATTCAAATGATCGCGATGCAGAAATGCTTAGAGAAAGCATGAAACAAAAAAAGATTCTTATGTTCAATCTTATGTCATCTCCAGGATCGGGAAAAACAACACTTTTATCCCGTATTATTAAAGACATAGGCAGTGACTTTAATATTGGTGTAATGGAGGCAGACATTGCATCAGACGTGGATGCAGTAAGAATAGAAGAATTAGGTGCCAGAGCTATACAGGCTCATACAGACGGCATGTGTCATATGGATGCCGGCATGACAAAAAGAGCTATGGAAGCTATGGGTGATGAAAACTTAAATCTTATATTCCTTGAAAATGTTGGAAATCTCATATGTCCTGCGGAATTTGATACTGGATCAGGAAAGAATATCATGATCCTTAGTGTTCCAGAGGGTGATGATAAGCCACTTAAATATCCACTTATGTTTGAAAAGAGTGATGCTCTAATCGTAACAAAGATGGATACAAGAGAGTATTTTGATTTTGATACAGATAAATGTATCGAAAGAGTTAAAAGATTAAATCCTGATATAGAGATTTTCTTCGTTTCTGCATTAAAGGGAGACGGAATGAAAGAATTTTATGAATGGATCAAAAAAGCATATGCGGACTGGTGTAAGTAACAGTGTTAGATTGATCAAGGGATTTAGTTATGAAAAATGAGTATAAGACAAGGTCAAGAAATGCAATTTTTGATTATTTAAAAGAAAACAGGGATAGAAGCTTTACAGCAAGAGATATAATGGATACATTTTCTTCTCAGGGAGAAGAGGTGGATAAATCCACAATCTACCGCAATTTGGAGAGACTTTGTAAAGAAGGACGTCTTATCAGTTATAAGGATAAAGATATTAATGGAACCTGTTATCAGTATTCAGATGATAATAAGGCCTGCAACTGTCATATCCATGCCAAGTGTTCTGATTGCGGAAAAATCTACCATCTTGATAATGAATTATTTAAGGATGTTGAAAAAGATCTTAAGGATAAATATGGTATAGATATTGATTATGGAAAGACCATCATAGTTGGAAAATGCAGTGATTGCAGCAAAAGTTGAATCAGCAAAGAAAATGCTGTGATAAAATGCTGTCGTATTTGACAAGTGCCTGAAAATTGAAATATAATGATTTGCAACAGTGTTGCAAATGTGAAAGGGCAGGTGTTCATATGGAAACGGCAATTTTTGTATTTTCAGGTTTTCTAGGCAGCGGTAAAACTTTATCGATTCAGGAAACTATCCTAAAAACATTTTCATATACAGGAAAAACTTCAGTTATCATTTGTACTGAAGAGGGAGAATACTGCTATAAAAAAGATGCTTTAAAGGATGTGGGTATAGAAGTAATAGAAATTGAAGATAAAGAAGATTTTAATGAAGCATTCTTAGAAAGGATTAAGAAAGTATATGATCCTTTAAATGTTTATATAGAATATAATGGAATGTGGGATATAGAGGATCTTCTTAAGATGAAAAAGCCAGAGGGATGGTATATAGAGACTATCTTTGGTTTAGTTGATTCTACTACATATCCTATGTATTTAAAGAATATGAGGCAGTTGATAATGACTCCTTTAAGAAATGCAGATGTGGTAATTTTTAACAGATGTGATGACCTTGATAAAGGAGAAACAAGAAGGCAGTTAAAAATCTTAAATGGCAGAGCTGAAGTCTTTTTTATAAAGAAGGATGGAAGTGTTGATAATAATATAGATGATCTGATTTTTACCACTGAAAATGGAATCTTAAACATTACAGATGATATTTTCTGCAACTGGTTTGTTGACTGTATTGAAAATTCAGATAAATATTATGGCAAGACGGTTAGATTTAAAGGAATGGTTACAGATCAACTAAGACTACTCCCAGGACAGTTTTATCTTGGAAGAAAAGCCGCAGTATGTTGTGAAGCAGATGCACAGCTGGTAGGTTTTATCTCAGAACTTGATGACACAGTAAAAGATGTTTATAATATTCCATCTAAAAATGAATGGATAGACATGGAAGCTGAGATAAAAAGAGGAGAAGTAATGGGTAACAAAGCCATAATACTTCTTAAGGTTAAAAAGATGGAAAAGATAGATGCACCGGAGAGTGAATTCTTATATTTTTAATGATCTATAAAATATGAATAAGAAAGAAAAAAAGAAGCATTTTTAACGCTTCTTTTTTTCGTGATTCAGTTTATAATATCTCTTTTTATCTTCATACATTCGTTCATCAGCTATTTTTAATGCATGATTGATATTTTTAATGTTATTATCATAGCATCCTCCAAGAGAAAAACTTAAATCTTCATATTTAGAGGAGAGTTCTTTAACCTTATCCATTTTTATAAGCATTTCCTCTTCGGACATACCGGGAACTATTATTGTAAATTCATCACCGCCAGCACGGTAAATATCACGTTCATCAAAGATTTCCTTAAGAAGAGATGCGGCATTCTTAAGCAGGGTATCACCGGCAGGGTGCCCTTTTTCATCATTAACATTTTTTAGTCCATTAAGATCTGAAAATATAACACATACAGATCTGTCATCAATTAGATCTGTCTTTTTATTTATGATGGAATCTATGTAATTATTCATTTCATTTCTGTTCATAACACCTGTAAGCATATCTTTTGAACTAAGAAACTTTAATTTATTTAAAAGAAGGTTGTTTCCAAGTTCAATTCCCAGGATATATGTTGATAACTCAAGAGTTTCTTTTATTTTTATGGCATTTTCAGAATTGAAATTAATTGCCCATATATATCCCAGCAAACTGTCGTGGTATTTAAGTGGAAAAATGACAATGTTTTTTGCTCCTGCGTCATGAAGAGACTTATACCATTCGGGATTCCTTTCTCTTACTACTTCCATATCCTGATCATTTTTTGTAATTAAACAATTGCTTCCAGAAATAGTTTTTTCCCAGGACTCTGCTATTTTATAAAAGGAGTCATCTACGTAGGTTTTCATTGGGAGTAATCTGCTTTCCTTTGAAAATGCTTCGCAGAGAACTTCACAGGTCCTTTCAGAGGTGTTCATAGTAAGAATACAACAGTGTTCAGCCTCGCAGATATCTCTTATCATGTAGATAACATCATTCATAGATTCTTTAAAGTTTTCTGTACCACTTAATTTGAGAGCTATTTGAAGTACTATTGAAGCAGAACTGGAATTGATATTAGATAATCGTTTTGTATCAGCTTCATAATTCATTTCCATTACATATAGACAGTGAAGCAGATTTCCTTCATCCGGTCCTACTGGAAGGAAAGTCATATTAAACCATATATTCATTCTGTCTGGGTGTGCATAAGAATGGAGACATTTTCTATGAACAGCTGACATAAAACAGTAATTTTCAAAGTTGAGATCTCTAGAAAGGTAATCTGTATATTCAGTATTTGGAATAAATTTGTTTTTTAGCATAGAAACTCCTGGAGCAGGTTTTTCTATTGAGTCGATATATAACTTATTTCCTGTGACTATCCTGACCTTGCCATAACGATTGGAGTCGATTTTTTCAACCGAAACGACACAAGCCATGGCTCCAATATTATCTACTAAATTTTGATAATCCATACTTAGCCTCCTGATACACCCTTTTTTTTAATAGAATATGACATTCTATCTATAGTATACGACGGAATACCCTTACTAATTGTTATTTTTTGATGAATCCTTGTTCAATTCTTAGAGGAGGTTATTTTTAATAAGGGGATTATATGGTATACTATAAACAGTTGATGGGTTAGCTGAATGGGGGCGTTATGTTTATAGCTCAGTATATATTAGAAAATTATGTAATGTTATTTGAACTTGGAGGCTTACTTATGGTTGTAAGTCTCAGTGTGCATATTACTGAAAAGATGAAAAAAGCGACAAGGTTGATTGTTGCAATGATTTTTTTTGAATCGATTTCTTTTCATTTGGAAAGGTTGGCACAAGATCTGCCAACATATAATTTTTGGCGCCCTTTTTTAACTTCCTGTATTTATACAATCTATCCATTTATTCTGATATGTCTTATGACTATCACGGTAACAAGAAATCTAAGCAGAAAAAAGATATATTTTTTAATTATTCCAGAAATAATAAGCATACCGTTATATTTTACATCTCAGTGGACTCATTTAGTTTGTTATTATACTAATGACAACAGATATTTGGCGGGGCCTCTGTATAGATGGCCATATTTTTTATTTGTTTTTTATTCTTTCGTATTCGTATACTATAATATCCAATACTTTCAAGGCTTTTCTGCAAAGGAAAGGTTTTTTCCTATGTATATAATTCTTTTTCCTTTATGTGGAGTTATATATTATCTGATATTTAGAGAAGGAAGAGATTATAGTGGGCTTTTTTCTTCAGCTTTGCTGGTTTATTATATCTTTATATATATTCATATGGCTAAGATAGACCCGCTGACAGGGTTATTAAACAGGCAGAGTTATTATAAAGATATAAAAGTTAAGGAAAAAGAAATAACAGCGATAGTTTCTATCGATATGAATGATCTCAAATATCTTAATGATAACTTTGGTCATAAAGCAGGGGATATGGCACTTAAGGTCATATCAGCTATTTTTAAAGAAAATGTATTATACAATGGTTCTGTATATCGAATCGGAGGAGATGAATTTGTGATCCTTTATTCTCGTGTGGATGAGGAGACTGTAAAGAAGGACATATCAAAAATGCGAGAGAAAATAGAAAGTACAAAATATAGATGTGCTTTTGGATATACTATGATAGAAAAGAATATGAATATAGATGAAGCAGCAGCTATTGCAGATAAAATGATGTATATAAATAAAGCTGAAATGAAAGCAAATAAGATACCACAATAAATATCTTCACAGTAAATACACATCTTGAAGGTGTTAGAAGAAACTGATACAATGTGAATTTGGATTGATCATTTACATTGTGGAGGTTTATATGTTATCGCATTTATCAAATTATTCGCTTCCGATCTTTACAGCGGTGGCGTTATTTCCCGTTATCGTAGGAGTTTTTACTATCCCTTTTCTTATATGGAATTATAGAAAATATAATGGCTTATCAATTATGAGAGCAACTGTGATATTCTCATTTATTTTTTATATGATGTGTGCTTTTTTTCTTACACTTCTTCCGTTACCTTCAATAGATGAAGTTTTAAGAAGGGACCCGGTTCCATTTAATCATCACTTATTTAATAATATTATTACGGCACTGAAGGATTCAGGATTTTTATCCTCTGATTCAGCAACATGGTTTAATGCTGCAAACTGGAAAAAACTCCTTACATCTGCAATGCTTTTCCAGATTATTGCTAATATAATCATGCAGATGCCTCTGGGCTTTTATCTTAGATATTATTTCAGAGTATCATGGAAGAAAGCCTTAGGAATTGGATTCCTTACAAGTATGTTCTTTGAAATGACTCAACTTTCAGGTGTATGGGGGATATATCCATATGCATTCAGATGTCCGGATGTGGATGACTTAATGAATAATACATTAGGATGCATGATAGGGTTTTGGATGGCGCCTTTGCTTATGCGTTTTTTACCATCAGTTGAAAAGATGGATGAAACTGCAGCAAAGAGAGGGCAGAAGATGGAAATTTTTAGGGCCTTTTCTGCCTTTTCCGTTGACTGGATCGTATGTGTGATCATAAATCTTCTTGTGAATTATGCATTTGCAAACTGGATAAAGGGTTTTAGATATTCTGATACTTTACCGGAGACAATGACAAAATTAATCCTTTATTATATTTACTTTATAGTGCTTCCAAGAATCTGGAAAAAACAGACTATCGGTAATGCACTGGTTAAGGTTAAAATTGTAAGTGACATTGAGGGACAAAAAAAGGTTCCTAAGAAAGACCTTTTAATGAGATTATCACTTCAGTATTTTATTGAGCCTACAGCTGTATTTTCATTAATAATACTTATTGTCAGTACAGCAAATTCATATACAAATCCGGAAAGCACTAATATTGAAAGAGCGGTTCTGACGTTGGCAAGCCTGATTTTATTCCCAATAGTTTTTGTTACATTAATAAATATGATAGCAAAAAAGGACGGACTGCCTCATAATACTTTAACAAAAACACATTTGGAATTAGATAAGTAAGATCTTTAAATATATAGAGAATTCATAAAAAATTCTAATATTATGACTTTATTGAAAATTCAAAAATGTTATAATAAAAAAGGTGCATAGCGAGATAGCACTTAAGGTTTGCATTATATTTTACTTAAATTTCAGGTGGCTTAGATGGACTTTTCAATGAGGGTTTTACAATCATTAGACATAGTAAGTAAATTGCAGGGATTTCAGATGAATCTCCTGTTTATGTTAAAAGGAGTAGCTGTCGTTACAACGATATTTACTCTTTTATCCAGGTCTCTTTCTCAAAAAAGAAGAAGACTTCTTGTTGCTATGGGCTTTAGTTCATTTCTCTACATTGTATTTGAGATGTATTCTTATAGATTTCGTGGAGATGCGTCAAGACTGGGTTTTTACGTAGTCAGGATCAGTAATTTTATGGTATTTTTAATGCCATATATTCTGATTTTTATCTTTTCCATATATCTTACCGATATGCTGTTAAACGAAGGAAAAATAAAGAGAATTCCAAAGTCTATTGAAATAATATATTTATTTATATTATTAGGTTCATCTCTTGTAGTGCTTTCACAGTTTACCGGACTTTATTATACAGTTGATTTTGAAAATCTGTATTCCCGTACAAATGCTACATTTTGGATAAGCTATATCTGTCCAGCTATTATTTTTCCAACGCTTTTTTATACAATTATAAAGTATGGAAAAAATCTTAAAAAATGTGTCAGGATATCAATTCTTACATTTATAGTGATGCCGGTAGTTGCTACATTTGCACAGTTCTTCTTATATGGACTTTCTTTAACCAGTTTGTCACTTATTCTTCCAATGATCTATATGTTTATAATTGAACTTATGGAGATGGACAGAACTGTAAGTGAAGTAAGAGAAAAGGAAATAGAAACTTTAAATGAAAGGCAGTCTGATTATCAGAAGATGCTTGATCATAAATCCAGAGAACTTGAAAGAATCAAAGGGGCGGTTAATGAAGCCAACCTTAGAAAGGCAAGCTTTATTACCAATATGTCAAATGATATAAAGACTCCCCTTAATAATATTATTGAATATACAGATATTGCATTGAAAAATGAAAATCAGCTTGAGATACTTGATGAATATCTTTTAAAGATAAAAAAATCCAGTTTGGATCTTAGTGCTTTTATGGATGATATTCTGGATGTTACTTTAGTTGAAAGTGATAATTTCGAACTTAGTGAAGAGGCATTTTCTATTAAAGAAGCGGAAGAAGGAATTATGGATATTTTCTTATCGGAAGCAATAAGAAAGAATGTCAGCTTTGAGATTGAAAATGTTAATCTTTCAAGAGATGAAGTGCTTCATTGTAAAAGCGCTCTTGCAATGATCACGGTTAATCTTATCTCAAATGCCATAAAGTTTACTAATTCAGGAGGACATGTAAAGTTTATAGTTGAAGAAACAGATAATAATTACAACCTGATAGTAGAAGATAATGGAATAGGAATTTCAGAGGAATTCTTAGAGACCATATATGAGCCGTTTGAAAGAGAAAAGAATGCGGTAGGACGCAGGGCTCCGGGAACGGGACTTGGAATGACCATCGTAAAGAAATTAGTAGATAAGATGGGCGGAACAATTGATATTAAGAGTAAGAAGAGAGTAGGTACCAGAGTAACTGTAGCTATTCCTCTTGCCTATGTGAGTCAAACAAATAAATAAACAGAAAAAATTTAAGCCTCAATGCCTTAATATAAGGGTGTTGAGGCTTTTCTTTTTTTAATCTAATTTTATTATTTACTTGTTGACAAACAATATTATATGAGATATAGTATGTCTTGAAAATAATATTATATGACGTATAATATAGGAGGTAAAAATGACATACCAACTTACAGCGCCATTACTTGATGCCTGTGTATTGGGAATAGTTGCCGAAGAAGACTCTTATGGATATACGTTGACTCAGAAGATGCAGGAACTTGTAGACATTTCAGAATCAACTCTATATCCGGTATTAAGGAGACTTCAAAAAGAGAATTATCTTACTACATATGATAAGCCATTTCAGGGAAGAAACAGAAGATACTATAAAGTTACTCCTGAAGGATTAAAGCAACTAGAATATTACAGATCAGAATGGCTCAATTACAAAGAAAGAATTGATATTTTACTTAAAGGCGAAGGGAGAATGGAATTATGAATAAGACAGAGTTTATGAATGTATTATCCGATAAACTTCATGGACTACCAAAAGATGATTACGAGGATGCGATAAATTATTATACAGAATTTTTTATGGACGGAGATATCGATGATGAAACAGATGTTATTCCTATTGTAGGTGCTCCTGAAAATGTAGCCAGGAAGATTCTTGATGATGCGCTTGTATCACAGATAAGAAATGGAAATACTGATGATAATAATAGTAAGAGTAAATCCAGCATGTCAAAGACGATACTGCTAATAATATTATCTATATTTGCAGCACCAATAGCATTACCACTTGCCATTGCTGCTGTAGCAGTTGTTTTTGCTGTAGCAGTTAGCTGCTTTGCAGTTCTTATATCAATAGTTGTAGCATTTTTGGCTGTAATAGTTTCAGGAATTGTACTTATACCGGGAGTATTCTGGGCCGGTAATTTTGCTCAGGGACTTGTGGTTCTGGGTATGGCATTAATGGCTGTATCTGTTGGAATGGTTTTATTTAAAGGAGCATTAAGCGCATGTCGCAGCATCTTTAGAGGAATTGGTAATTTTTGTCACAATAAGTTTAATAAAAGTGAATTAAAGGAAGCTGAATAGAAAGGGGAATTATTATGAAAAGAGGATTTTGGATAGCTTCATTATCATGTTTTTTAGTAGGCTTAGCCTGCATTACAATTGGACTTGCAAAAGGCGGAAGACTTGGATTCAAAGTGGATCTTAAAAATCATAAGGTCATTACAGCTGATAGTAAAAATGTAATGAAATTTGACCAGCAGGTTGATGAATTTGAAAATATAGATCTTCGTCTTTCAGTTATCGATGTAACTATAGAGGAAGGTGATGATTTCAGAGTAGCATATATGATTGAGGAAGATCTTAAGCCTGAGATAGAAGTTAAAGATGGAACTCTTTATGTTAATGGTAGAAAATCAAATAAGTTTGAGATATCAGTTTCTTTGGGATTTGAAAATATGGGAGATGATATCAACACAATGAAGATCACGGTTCCAAAGGGAACAAAGATAAATAAAGGCGAATTACATACTTCCACAGGTGATATAAATATTACAGGGCTTGATTTTAATGATCTTTCTATTTATGGTTGTACCAGTGGTATCAGTCTTGAAAATGAAAAGATTGATGATCTCCTTGTTGATGTTTCAACTGGAGAGGTTAATCTTGACAATATAAAAGCTGAGAAAATGAGTATTAAAACATCAACTGGAGATATCATAATGGATAAGATGGATATTGATACAGGTGATGTTCATTCAAGTACAGGTGAAATAAATGGCAGGTTTGTAAATGAATTAGAGGATTACGCACTTGATATTTCCAGCAGTACAGGTGATATCACAGTAAATGATACTGAAGCAGAAAAACATTACAGCTCAAAAGGAAAAAATAACTTTTCATTTAGTACATCAACAGGAGATATTACATTAAAATTTGCTGATTGATAAGATGCATTAAAAAAGATATGATATGCCAAAATAATGGCATATCATATCTTTTTTATATTTTGTTCACACATTTTGGAGGATTTTAATGTAGAGTATAATGAAGGTGATTTTGAAGTAAAAATGTGATGTATTACGAGAATACAGGAGGGAAAATGGCCGAAAGTTATTATCAGATTTTATTTATCGTTTCATTTATATTATCGGCAGTGTATGTTTTTATATGGAACAAACATTTCGATGTGGATATAACGGCGATTTTTATAATAGTACCAATATCTAATCTGGGTTATCTGATGTATTATCAGGTGATGCCAGATATAAAAATGCTTCAAATGATGGTAAAGCTGGTTTACCTTGCAGCATGTTATCTGACATTCTTTATTACAATGTGCATACTTACCATATGTGACATCAAGATAAAAAATAAAATAAGAAATATCTGTTATGTAATAAGTTCATTATTATACATTTCAGTGTTAAGTGTCGGGCATTCAAATATTTTTTATAAAAGTATGACTGTGATAGAAAAAAATGGCGGTTATTCAGTTAGTAAAGAATATGGCTATATGCACAGTGTTTTATATTTTGTTCTTATTATATATACCCTTATTGGTATTACAGCATTATTTGCAGGAATAAAGAAGAGCCAGGTTTCAAATAAGATCATTATCCTTCTTTTTATTCCGGAAGTTGCTTCCATCGCAGGATATTTTGTTAATAGATTTTTGGCAGACAATGTGGAGATAATGCCACTTATATCAGTGCTTTCTCAGATAATGCTGCTTATCATTGTTTATAAGATGAGCATGCTTAGTATCGGTGACACTGCAGTAGAAGCGATGGTAAATAATGGTGATACCGGACTCATTTCTGTTGATAAGAATAGTAATTTTCTTAACAGTAATGAAACTGCAAGAACTTTATTTCCAATACTTAATAAGGTAAAAGTAGAAACTCCTATATCAAAGATTGACACTTTAGGAGAGATGATACAGAGTTGGATAAAGAATCTTGAAACAGAAAAAAAAGATAAAAACATAGTTAAATTTGAAAATGATCCATCAACTGATGTTGATGATGAATACTATATTGCCAGTGTGAAACCGCTTAATAATGGCAATAAGATTCTGGGTTATCAGATTTATATATCTGATGATACTGAAGGACAGAAATATATTGAACTGGTTAAGAATTATAATAAGCAGCTTGAAGAAGAAGTAAAAGAAAAGACAAAGCATATTATAGATATGCACGATAAGCTTATTCTTGGAATGGCAACTATGGTTGAAAGCAGGGATAATTCAACCGGTGGTCATATCAGAAGAACAAGTAAGGTTGTAAGTTTACTGGTTCAGCAGAAGAACTCGCTCCCAGAGAGTTTTAAGAATAAGATTATCAAAGCTGCACCAATGCATGATATTGGGAAAGTTACAATAGATGATGCAATCCTAAGGAAACCGGGAAAGATCACTGATGAAGAATTTGAGAAGATGAAGTCTCACACCAGTGAGGGGGCCCGGATAATTCACGAAATTCTTAAAGATACAGATGATGATGAATTTAAAATTATAGCTGAAAACGTTGCTCATTATCATCATGAAAAATGGGATGGATCAGGATATCCAAAGGGACTTAAAGAAGAAGGCATTCCGCTGGAAGCACGTATTATGGCAATAGCAGATGTCTATGATGCATTAGTAAGTAAGAGGGTTTATAAAGAAAGTTATTCATTTGAAAAGGTTAATGAGATAATCCTTGAAGGGATGGGAACTCAGTTCGATCCAGATTTAAAGGATATGTATGAAAGGGCCAGAAGAGGAATAGAAGATTATTATAAGGGATTAGAAAGGTCATAAAAATGGCAAGTGATACAAAAAAACGAATTCTTGATGCAGCGTTAAAAGTGTTTGCCGAAAAGGGGTATGAAGCAACAAATGTAAGAGAAATAGCTGAAGAGTTAGGATACACAAAGTCAGCTTTATATAAGCATTATAAAAGTAAAGAGGAAATCTGGGATGCTTTAATAGATAAGCTGGATCTGCACTATGAGAAAAATTTTGGGTCAGTGGACAATCTTCCGCCAATACCTTCAAATGGTGAGGAACTAATTCAGCTTGTAAATAAGATGACTGCATTTACTATTAATGATGAAAATATAAGGATGATAAGAAAAACTGTTATGATGGAGCAGTTTAGAGATGAAAAAGTCAGGGATCTTGCAACAAAGCATTTTCTAAGCGGCACAAGAAATCTATTTATGAATATATTTGATCAGATGTTAGAGCAGGGGACTATTAAAAGATATGATACTTCTATTCTTGCATTTGAACTTACAGCTCCAATAACTCAGCTGGTTCATCTTTGTGACCGTGATCCTGAGAAGATTCCGCAGGTTATGAGGATGATCGAAGTATATACCAGACATTTTGTAAAAGTCTATTGTATTGATTGAAAAAATGTAATAAAATGCAACTGTGTTGCAAAATGAAGAGGTGACACCTTAGTGTTGCCTCTTTTGTTTTATTTTGAAGGAGATTTATATGTCAAAAAGAGAAGTACCAGTTGTAATAATCACAGGCTATTTAGGTTCAGGTAAGACTACACTTATGCAGAACATTCTGAATCAGGAAAAAAGAAAGGTGGCACTTATAGTAAATGATATGGGAAGTGTCAATATTGATGCATCAATCCTTAATAAAACAGGCAATCAGGTGCTGCAGGTTGAGATGGTTGAAATGCAGAATGGATGCATATGCTGTACTTTAAGAGATAAGTTTATTGATGAAATAGAAAGGCTTTCACAGGATAAGTCTATAGAAGCAATATTTGTTGAAGCTTCTGGAATAAGCGAACCATCTTCAATAGCCGGAGCATTTGAAAATTACTGTGAAATGACAGAGGATACAAGGGTTTATCTTAAATCTGTAGTGTCAGTTGTGGATGTTGACAGAATCTACCGTGAATTCCTTCATGATCTTTCAAATGATGATGATACAGAAGATGGAGATATCATAAATCTTATAATGGATCAGATAGAATTTTGTAATCTGATGATCTTAAATAAGATAGATCTTCTTAGTGATAAAGAGTTAGAGAAAGTTAAGAGCGGGCTTAGAAATATCCAGCAGGAAGCAAGAATGATAAGCTGTATTAATGGTAAAGTGGATTTAGATGAGCTTCTTTCTGGAAAAGATTTTTGCTTTGAAGAGGTTGAGGCCTTTTCTACAGTCCAGAAAGCATTAAATAACTGTGATAATGATGATGAAAAAGCCTGTGTTGATGAATATGGTATATCATCATTTGTATATGAAGACAGAAGACCTTTCAACAGAGATGCATTTAATGCATTTTTGGATAAGTATCCGGAAGTACTTATCAGAACAAAAGGATATATATGGTTTGCTGATGACTGGAAACATATACAGTTGTTTGAACAGGCCGGAAGAAATGCTTCAGTTACAGAGCTTTCAGAGTGGGTATCAGCCTGGAAGGAAGATGAATTAAATAAACTAGTGGAAGAATATCCCGATATTAAAGATGACTGGGATGATACATTCGGAGACAGATGTAATCAGCTGGTATTTATTGGAAAAGGGTATGAGAAAGCGGATATAGTTAACCTTTTAGAAGATTGTATTGAGGAAGAGTACATAGAAGAAGTATAATATTCCTTAGGTTAAATTTTTTTAAGGGGTAGATGAATGAAGATATCAGCATATATAAGAATAGTACTTATCTTAATATGTCTTATAGCAGGTTTTTTGGTGGTCTGTATGTTTCCTGATTTATGTGATTTTTATTCTGATCATATTTATGTAAAAATATGCAACAGGATATCTAAAATAACAGGAAATATTAAGATAAATCTTGGCGAGATCATTATGTATCTTTTGGCTTTGCTGCTGGTATTTTTATTTATTTTTCTAATACTTCTCATATTTTTAAGAAAAAAAAAGGGTTATAAGAAATTTACATTAGGATACAGTAAAACTATTTCTGTTATCGCACTTCTTATGGTAGTGGATTATATGATCACCTGGGCTGTACCATTTTCAGGGAAAGTGCTGGGAGGTAAGGTTTATTCTGAAAGAGTAAATTATACCAATGGTGAAGTTGAGACAATCCTTAAATATCTGATCAAAAATATAAATGCAGCAGCAGATGAGATTGATATTAAATACCAGATGGCAGGTAATAAGTATATTGTTGATTTTAAAAGCGAGGAAGAGATGAATAATTTAGTGATCCAGGCTTTAAGATCAATGGAGGATGATTATCCAAGACTGGCAGGTTATTATCCGGTTATTAAAACTGCATATTGTTCTGATATTCTGGATATTATGAATATCGGTGGATATAATTATCCTTATACCATGGAACCTACATGTAATAAATATGTGGATCCGCTATATCAGCCGCTTCTTAATTGTCATGAATATGTTCATCACAAGGGTTATTATAAGGAAAATGAGGCCAATTTTATAAGTGAGGTAGCCCTTTCAAAGAGTAAGGATCCATATTTAAGACTTATTGCTTATCTGGATATGTATTATTATGTATCCTCTTCATATTTAGAGAATAACAAAAAATTACCGGATAATCTTCCTAAGATTAATGAAAGAGCACATATTATTCAAAAGGCTTCTTATGAGATCAGAGATAAGAAATATAATGAGGATTCTCATGTCTTTTCATCAAATGAAAATATCAGTAATATCATAAAGAAAACTGGAGATAAGGGCTGGGAGATTCAGGGAGATATATTAAAAGAAAATTCCTATGATGGTGTAACCCTTCTTTTGTTTCAGTATTTTGAGACTTGTCAATTATTTTAAATTGTTGTAATATGCATTATGCTAAAAAAGATAATGAAAGGTATAGGTTACATTTTATGAAAAAGAAATTTTTAGTTCTTACAATGGCTGCAATGCTTGCTTTATCAACAGCTGCTTGTGGCAATAAGAAAGAGGAAAAGAAGTCAGAGGAGACAGTAACAACTTCATCAGTGACAGAAGCATCAGAGACAGAGGCTTCAACAAGTGCTCCTACAGTTGTTAAAGATGCATCAGAAACAGATGCAAAAAATGCTGAGATCGATAAGTTATTTTCAGAAGAACCAAAGATCACATTAAGTGATAAGACTGCTAAGGATGGATTCGCTAATACAGTTGAAGCTAAGTATGAGAACCTTACATTCCAGGTTCCTGATTACTTTAAGTACAGTGAAGAAATCTCAAGTGATCCTAACTACTATTACTATGCAGAGCAGAGCGAAGACACAGTAGTTGATTTAACAGTAACAATTCAGAATGGTACTGGAGTTACAAAGGAAGTTGCACAGGCTGCAAAAGATGAATTCATCAGTTCATTAGAGGCAACAGGTGAGATTAAAGTAACAAGTGCATTTGAAACAGAAATTGCTGGTTATTATACACTTGGTGCTGATGTAGAGTACAATATGTCAGATTTAACAGGTACAGGACGTTTATACTTTATCTTTGATACAGATGCTGCAAAGATCGTTGGTATTGGTCTTGTTCAGACAAGCAAAGCTCAGTATGATTATACATCTGATTTTGAAAAGATTATTGCTACAATCAAGGTTGCACAGTAATTTATAAAGAGAAAGGTAAAGTTACAAGTGAGAAAGAAATTTTTAGTACTTACAATGGCTGCAATGCTTGCTTTATCAACAGCTGCTTGTGGTGAAAAGAAGGAAGAAAAGACAGAAGAAGTTACAACAGAAGAGGTTACAACAGAAGAAACAGAGGCTGCAACAGCAACACCTGATGATGCTGCAGAGGAACATGCAGATGTATTCACAAATGCACCTGTTGATCCTGTAAATGATAAAACAGCAAAGGGTGGATCTGAAACTACATTTGAAGTTAAGTATGGAAAGCTCTCATTCCAGCTTCCAGATTATATTACAAGTAAAGAACCTCTTAAATATGGAACATATGATTATTATGTAGCTGAACAGTCAGCAACAGGATATGCAATGTTCGCATTTGATGTTGAGGAACTTGCTTTTAATCCTTCTGAATTAACAGTAGCTGAAAAAACATTACTTATCGATTCAATGGAAGCATCAGGTGCAATGAAAGTTAAAAATGCATCTATGACAACTGTTGCAGGTTATGATGCTTTAGAACTTGATATTGAAAGTGGTCCAAATGAAACTACAGCTCAGTATGGTCGTTTTTATATGATATTTGATACTTATTCAAATAAGATGATCGTTACAGCCATTCTTGAGTCAGAAAATTCAGAGTTTGAATATATGGCTGACTTTGAAAAGATGATTGCTGATGTTAAGGTTGCAGAGTAATCGAAGATATTAATTATATAGACTATCTAAAGTGCCGGACGTATGTCTGGCACTTTTTTTTACCACAAATTGTTGAAAAAATAAGACAAAAATTTGAGATTGCAAAAAAAAATAAAGAAGAATATAATATAGACAGTATTTATGTTGGGGGACATGATATGGGGGAGACAATTCACGTAACTTATGCAAGTCCGGAAGGAGTTCCGGAATATACATGGATGAAGAGAATACTACTATTTATTTTCTTCACATCGGCTGCCTGGACGGCGCTTTGTTTTTTTGCTTATGTATCACCTCTTTTTAAGCCATATTCATCAGGGGGCTCATTCTTTAACGATTTCTATTTAGTTCCAAGGACATCACGTATTACTCTGTTTTTAGTTTTATTAGTTACAGCATTATATATGGGCTGTTATTTCTTAAGAAGTGATTTTAACGTTCGAAAAGTTATAATCAGTTCCAATGGTGTATATTTTAAAAATATTCCATATAGATATCATAAAATCATACCATTGAAGGAGATAGTGTATGTTTCATGGGATGAGATAATGGTGGAAGAACTGGATGGAAAACTTATGGTTAGAGAAAAGTGCGGCCTTGAGGATTCTGTAGGTATCATCCAGATAATCCCAGCCAGACATTACAAAAATGAATATGAATTGTTTAAGGATGACTTAAAATCAAGAAACATTATTTAACTGATATTATTCTTTGGCTAGTTTTTTGTTGAACTGTTATAGGTTATAAGTTACAATATATCTGGTGTATTTTGTGGATTATTATACAAAATATGGGAGGAAAACTAGTTGATATTATTTTCAGATATAATCGGATTGGTTATTGTCTTTTATACATGGCTTAGGCTTTATGATAACCATCATATGGATAGAAGGAGCAAGCTTATATATGCTATCAGTGGTTTTTGGCTTGCTGTTTTGCTTATCCTTGATCAGATATGGCAGTTAATATTTGAAAAGAAAAATTTTACAGACTTTGACAATACAGCTCTTAATGTGATCACCTGCATGATATATCTTATGATTCCGCTGGCTATGGCTGGAATGCTTATAATGCCAACATTAAAAACTGTTTTTGTAGAGAAGATATTTGATATTATCTTTGTTTTGATATTTATGGCTCTTCCGATAGTAAATATTTGGAAGCCAATTCTTTTTTGTCATTTCAATGGTGATATTTCATATACCTTAACCCATGATGTTTATGTAGCATTTGAGTTGCTGGTATTTATGTTTTTTATAAGACAGTATTATTCAAGAACTTTTCCATTTGATTTCAGTGATAATGCGATGCTTGCCTTTGCTCAGATACTGGTTGTTATAGGCGTTGTTGCAAATATTGGTTATAATGAACTACTTGTTACATGGAACTGTTTAAGCCTTTGCTATTTATTATTACTTCTTGCCATAGAGCAGATGTTTGCAAAGCTGGATTCAGTAACCAAACTTCATAATAGAGATGCATATGTAAAATACATTTTCAGACTTAAAAGAAAAGCTGATGTTACTGTAGTAATGTTTGATCTTAACAGATTAAAGCATTTTAATGATACGTATGGCCATAGCGCAGGGGATGCTTATCTTATGGCTTTTGCGCAGACAACAAGTAAAAGACTTAAAAAATATGGTGAGCTTTTCAGAGTTGGCGGAGATGAATTCTGTTTTGTCAGTACGTTAGCAAATACTGAAACACTGAAAACAATCCTTGATAAATTAAGAGAAGAAAATAAGTGTGATGAAGAATTTGGTGATTATCCTGTAGATTTTGCATATGGAATAGCAGAGAGAACAACAGGAGAAAATGTATTTGCAACTGTTGAAAGAGCAGATGAAAATATGTATCGTGACAAAGATGAACAAAGAAAAAACAGACCGGATGAAATAGATGCTGACAGAAGTTATGTCAGACGATAGGATTACAGGATGAAACGAAAAATAAAAAGCTTATTATTAATTTTACTGACGATAATGTGTTTTACAGGTTGTGTCTTTATGGAAGTAAATGATCATGATGACACAACTTACGGAACTACAGAAAATATAGTTACAACTGAGAAAGAGACAGTAACTGAAAAAGAGACAGTTTCTGAGAGGATAACAGAAACTGAGGAAGCAACAGAAGAAAAAGTATCGCTTCAGTTTAGAAAGCATTCATATCTTACCCAGCATTTTGAAAAACATGGAGAAGAGATGGGATGCAGCTCAGAAGAAGAATATCTTTCAAAAGCCAATGCAGTTATAAATAATCCTGATGCTTTAACAAAAACAGAAGCAGAGGATGGTGATATGATATATTACATTGAAGATACCAATGAGATAGTGTTTGTATCAACCGATGGCTATATACGAACCTATTTCAAATGTAAGAATAAAGCCTACTTCGACCGACAGTAGTGAATTATTATAAAGTATCATCAAACGGTTGCTAAAAAATCAAACCAACAGCAAAAAAATTTGGACATAAAAGAATCGCGCCAAAGGGCATGTTTTAGCCCGCTGGCACGATTACTTGAATGTCCTTTTTTTGCGTCCGTTCGTCAATTTTTATGCGTTCGTTTGTTTTTTTTAGCAACGATAATTTATTTTTTCGATTATTTCTGGAAGTACGGTGTCAATCTTGTCGTTATCTATCTGGCAGGTTCCTGCATTTGTATGTCCCCCTCCGCCATATTCAAGACAAAGATTTCCGATGTCACAATGACTGGATTTATTAATGATGGATTTTCCTATCATGACTGCAGTATTCTGCTTTTTAAATCCCCAGGCTACATGTACTGATACAAGAGCTTCCGGATACATGGCATAGATCATGAAGCGGTTTCCGGCATAGATAACATCTCCGGCAGCCTTCTGATCAACAACTACAACATGACCTTCCATATGTGAGATCTGTTTTAACTGTTCTTTGAAAAGCTCAGACTGTTCCATATAAAGATCTACACGTTCTTTAACATCAGGAAGTGCTAAAACATCATCAATAGGATGATTAACACAGTAATCTATAAGCTCCATCATAAGCTGATAGTTTGAAATTCTAAAATTGTGGAAACGTCCGAGACCTGTGCGGGCATCCATAATGAAATTCATAAGTACCCAGCCTGTTGGATTAAGAATCTCTTCCTCGGTAAAGTCTGCGTGATCACCCTTATCTACAGCATCCATTATTTCTGTAGTGATCCTCTTAAGATCATAACCGGCTTCAAGATAATATTCATATACAACTCTTGCAGCAGATTTTGCTTCGCCGTTACAATACCAGTTATCAATATTTTCAAGATCGCTGTTTCGGAATTCTTCTGATTCATGATGATCAAAACATAAGAAAACTCTAGGATCATATGGAAGATTGGTTGTAATATCATTATTACTGAGTTCAACCTTTCCATCCTGAACATCCTTTGGATGAACGAATATAATATCGTCAATAAGATCGCATTCGCGTAAAATCATGGCACATACAAGACCATCAAAGTCACTTCGTGTTACAAGCCTTTTCTTTTCACTCATTATAAAACCCCTCCATGTAACTAAAGTTAAATTATTCCCTAAAATCAACCCATTTCCCACATATTCAGAATAACATTTTAGGGGGGATTATTCAATCAAAAATGGTGTAGATATGCTGAAAAATAAGCATGTTTTCTTTAGGGTTATGGTATAATATTTTCATATATTAACCAGAACATCGGGCTAAAATAATAAGTAAAAAGGAAGTAAAAAATGACACACACACGCAATTTAATATGGAATTCATTCCTTCCGGAAGGAGTTTATATGCCGGATGGAGAACCACATGTATTTAATGACAGGATCTATCTTTTTGGTTCACATGATAAGGAAGGGGGAGAGACCTATTGTATGCTTCCCTATGAGTTTTATTCTGCTTCAGTGGATGACCTTACCAAATGGACTTCCAATGGAATAAGTTATAGGGCAGATCAGGATCCATTATATAACGAGGATAGATGTTATATGTATGCTCCTGATGTAGTTCAGGGAAATGATAAAAGGTTCTATCTTTATTACCAGCTTGCGGGATACAGAGGAGTTGGTGGATATTATGGACCTATATCAGTGGCTGTATCAGACAGACCGGATGGACCTTACGAATATCTGGGTTTTGTTAAGAATCCTGATGGAACTCCTCATAATGAGATTGTAACTTTTGATCCGGCAGTCATTAATGATAATGGAACCATAAGGCTTTATTATGGAACGCTTTATCCTTATGATGAATGGAAAGAAATGACAGAAAAAGATGGTAAGATCTTTGTGGACAAAGCTCAGGCTGAAACTATAAAAGCGGATACATTTGACATTCTTAATGTTGATAAGTTGGAAATGGAAATGTTTGGCCGTACAAAGGAGCAGTTGGAAAAAGCAAGAGAAAAGTATGGTTCTGTTATGGGACCTGTAACGGTAACTCTTGGGGATGATATGCTTACAGTAACATCCGAGATTAAGAGGATAACACCTTATAAATCTTATGGTACTGAGTGGCAGGAACATCCATTTTATGAAGGCAGCTCCATCAGAAAGATTGGGGACACATATTATTTTATATATTCTTCTCTTTTAAATCATGAGCTATGCTATGCTACAAGTCTTTATCCGGACAGAGATTTTAAATTCAGAGGAACTATCATTTCTACTGGTGATATAGGACTTAATAACAGGGTGGCAAAAGACAGGCTTAATGCCACAGGCACAACTCATGGAAGTATAGAAAAGATAAAAGATAAATGGTATGTATTCTATCATAGAGTGACTCATGGCACGGATTATTCAAGGCAGGCTCTTGCTGAAGAAATAAAGATTAAGGAAGATGGTTCAATTAAACAGGTGGAAATTACAAGTCAGGGGCTGAATGGTTCGCCTCTTCCTTCAGAAGGAGAATACCCTGCCAGTGCAGCATGTATAATCACCAATGGTAATATGCCTCATGGAAGTAATAGTGAGATTAAAGCAAAAATCCCTATGCTTATAAATGAAGGTGAAGACAGGTTTATAACAAATATTTCTAATGGAACCTGGGTCGGATATAGATACTTTGATATTACTAAAGAAATAGACCTTTCAATTGAAATAAGAGTAGATACTGATGATATCTCTGATAAAGATAGGATAGAAATCTATGATGAAATGCATGGCGATGTTTTAGGCAGTGCATATATTTTAAAGAAAAATAAGGATTGGCATTGGATAAGTAGTAAAGCCCAATTTAAGTCTGGAAAAAGAGCATTATTTATCAAATATTCTGGAACAGGTTGCATTTCAATCAGAAAGATCAGATTTAATCAGGGGTGATGTAAATACAGATGATTGCTTTGTTTTGATTGTAATTATCAGACAATTAGAGTACAATGGGATAAGACAATAATTTTTTGGAGGTTTAGTATGGACATCAAAAAACAGATTGATACTATTGTGGGCAAGGTTAAGGCAGATCCTGATTTCGCCAATAAATTTAAAGAGAATCCTGAAAAGGCTGTTGAGTCTGTATCAGGAATCGACATTCCAGATGGAATGGTTGATAAGGTAGTTGAAGGCGTTAAGGCTGCAATTAAAGGTGGAAAGGTTTCAGATGCCATTGACAGCATTAAGAAGCTTTTCTAATCTAAAATTTATCAGTAACAGTTAGTAGTTTTTAAGTCTACATTTTAGAATGTAGACTTTTTTTATGAAAGGTTTAGAGAAAATATGAGTTATACAACACAGATGGATGCGGCAAGACAGGGAATCATTACACCAGAAATCAGTAAGGTGGCTGAAAAGGAATTTAGAACACCAGAAGAAATAAGAGATCTGGTTGCAAGGGGACAGGTTGTTATTCCTGCAAATAAGAATCATAAATGTATTGAACCGGAAGGTGTTGGAAGTATGCTTAGGACCAAGATTAATGTTAATCTTGGGGTTTCAAGGGATTGCAAAGATTATGATATAGAGATGAAGAAAGTAATGGCAGCAGTGGAAATGGGTGCTGAGGCGATTATGGATCTTTCAAGTCATGGCAATACCCAGCCTTTTAGAAAAAAACTTGTAAATGAATGTCCAGCTATGATCGGAACAGTTCCAGTTTATGATAGCGTAATTCATTATCAGAGAGATTTAGCTACTCTTACAGCTAAAGATTTTATTGATGTGGTAAGACTTCATGCTCAGGATGGAGTGGATTTCGTGACACTTCACTGTGGAATAACAAGAAAGACTATTGATCAGATAAAGAATCATAAAAGAAAGATGAATATTGTATCTCGTGGAGGATCTCTTGTTTTTGCGTGGATGACAATGACAGGAGAAGAGAATCCTTTTTATGAATATTATGATGAGATACTTGATATATGCAGGGAATATGATGTAACAATCTCTCTTGGAGATGCGTGCCGACCTGGATGTCTTGCTGATGCAAGTGATGTGTGTCAGATAGAAGAGCTTGTACGTCTTGGTGAACTTACAAAGAGAGCATGGGAAAAGGATGTTCAGGTTATGGTGGAAGGACCGGGACATATGCCTATGGACGAGATAGCAGCAAATATGAAGATACAGAGCAAAATCTGTATGGGAGCTCCATTTTATGTATTAGGACCTCTTGTTACTGATATTGCTCCGGGTTATGATCATATTACAGGTGCCATTGGTGGAGCTATTGCTGCACAGAATGGAGCAGCTTTCCTTTGCTATGTTACTCCTGCAGAACACCTTGCCCTTCCAAATGTAGAGGATGTTAAGCAGGGAATCATTGCTTCAAAGATTGCAGCTCATGCAGCGGATATTGCAAAGCATGTTCCTCATGCAATGGATAAGGATAATGAGATGGCACGTGCCAGACAGTGCTTTGACTGGGATGCTCAATGGGAAGTGGCTATTGATCCGGAAACAGCAAAAGCAATCCGTGCTGACAGATCACCGGAATATGATGATACCTGTTCCATGTGTGGAAAATTCTGTGCTGTAAGAAGTATGAACAAGGCATTAGCTGGAGAGTATATTGATATTCTTGGTTAAAATGAGAATTAATGATATCTAAGTTAGGTTTTTAATTGCCGGGTAGTTCACCTGTTGGAAATAACGAGGGGGTATAAAATATGAAGATATTTCATCTTGCAGATCTGCATTTTGGGAAATCTATATATGGTCGTTCAATGATAGAAGATCAGGCTTTTTGGATAGAGAGATTTGTAGATCTTTGTAAAGAAAAGAAGCCTGATGTTGTTCTTATTGCTGGAGATGTATATGACAGGTCTTCACCGGGAGCAGAAGCAGTAAAATTGTTGGATAGATTTATTACGGCAGTAACCAATCTGGGAATAAAGATCCTTATTATTGCAGGGAACCATGACAGTGGAGAAAAATTATCATTTGCAGCAGACCTTCTTAAAAGAGAGGGAGTAGTTATCGCAGGAAAAGCCCAAAAGGAAATGGTAAATGTAGAGATTGATGGAGTCAGATTTTACCTTATGCCTTATATATTTCCTGAAGAAGTTAAGGCTATTCTTAATGATGAAGAAATAAGAGGTTATGATAATGCCGCAAGAAGGCTTATAGAAGAGCAGCATATAGATAAGTCTAAGATCAATATCCTAATAGCTCATCAAAATGTTACATGTAATGGAGTAGAAGTAGAACGCGGTGGTTCAGAATCTATGGTCGGTGGTGTAGGAGAGATAGACTATAGTGCATTTTCGGATTTTGACTATGTGGCACTTGGTCATATTCATTCTTCATATCCAGTCGGAAGAGATGAGGTAAGATATGCAGGAACACCTCTTTGCTATCACCTAGAGGAAACAAGGCAGCCGGATAGAGGACCATTATTTATAGAGATAAAAGATAAAAAGGAGGGGCCTGTCATAAGTAAGGAAGTGATAAAACCTCTTCATAATATGAGATATCTTAAAGGCAATTGTGATGAGATATATGAATTACTTAAAGATGATCCAGGAAGAAATGAATATATTGGTATTGTGATAAAGGATAAAAGGATAGATCCTGAGACGGCTTCATATCTAAGAGACATTTTGGCTTCAAGAGACAGTATCCTTATGGATCTTACTTCAGAATATCATGAATACTCTGCATCAGGTCAGAGCGCTAAGATGGAGGATATTAAAGAAAAGAAAAAAGAAGATCTTTTCTCTGATCTGATAAGAAGAAAGTCTAATGATATTCCGCCAAGTAATGAAGAGTATGAATTGATGAAATTTGTCAGTGAGATGATGGATAACAGGGACATTTTAGATGGCATTGCTGAAACAGATATTGATAAGATAATTGATGAAGCAGGAAGGATTGGGGGCTGATATATATGAGACCAATAAGATTGGAAATGACAGCGTTTGGTTCATATAAAGAAAAAACAATAATTAACTTTGATAGATTATCTGGTCTTTTCCTTGTTACAGGAGATACAGGTGCAGGAAAGACTACAATATTTGATGCCATAGTTTATAGCTTATATGGCGGATTAAGTGGTTCTGATTCAAGGGACAGAACTCCGGAAATGATGCATTGTGACAGGGTTCCAAAGTCAATAGATACAGAAGTCAGCTTTGAATTTGAACAGGATGGAAAGAATTACAGGGTTGATAGAACATTACATTTCAGTAAAGTAAGGGGAAGTTCAAAAGAAAATCCTCAGTATGGTACAGCAAAACAGGATGCAGTGCTTTATGAGCCAGCGGATGTGGTTAAAAAGGGATTAACTGTTGTTAATTCAAGATGTATAGAGCTGATTGGATTTGATAAAAATCAATTCTGCCAGGTTGTGATGCTTGCCCAGGGAGAATTCCAGAGATTTTTAAAGGCTAATAGTGAAGAGCGAAGTGACATTTTAGGAAAGATATTTGATAACAGTATTTATGTAAGATATCAGGAATACTTTAAGAGAGCTGCGGACAAATTAGAAAAATTAAGAAGTTCTAATATGATGGCCATTGAAACTCAGTTAGAAAATGTTTTTCTTACACCAAAGGATTCTTCTTATGAATTCCTTGCAGGAGATAAGGAATTACTTGATAAGTTTAGTGAGCTTATCCGAGAGGAAGAGAATAGTAAAAAAGAAGATGATAAAAAATATGAAGAAGAAAGCTTAAAAAAGAATGTGATCATTACGAAGATCACAAAGGCTGAAAATGATAATAAAGATTTAAAGAGCTTAGAAGAAAACAAGAAAAAACTAGAGGAATTAAAGATAAGAATTCCAGAAATTGAAAAGTTAAAGAATAAAAAGGAAAAGATAAGCAATATAAAATATATCATATCCGTTGAGAGAGATAAGTATACTGAAGCAAAAGCTTCACTTGATAAAACGAGAGAAGATATAGAACTTTATACTGCAAAATCAAAAAAACTGGATAGTGATTTAAAAGAAGCCGAATTAATTGTAGAGAAGGATGATGAAGATAAGAAAAAAATAGAAGAGTTATCCAATGAGATAGCAGCTATAAAAAAGACTATTCCGGATTATGATTCTTTATCCTTAAAGCAAAGTGAATTAGAAAAAGAAAAAAAGGACAGTGAATCATTAGATAAGAAAAAAGCTGAATATAAGGAAGAGCTGGAAAAAATCAGTATCAGCATCTCTACAAAAGAAAAGGAAATAGAGGGGATTAATGATTTACAGCAGAATAAGGCAGATGTTGATAAAAAAATAATCGAGATATCCAAGGTTATAGAGGTATTAAAAAAAGCTAGAGAGGATATTTCTGATATAACAACCCTTTCAGATCAGTTAACTATAGAGCAAAAGAAGAGTCTTAAATTAAATGAGAATGTAAGGGTGTGTTATGAAAAGTATTATGAATTAAACAGACTTTTTCTGGAAAACTATTCAAGTATCTTAGGGAATAATCTAAGACTTGAAGTGGAAGAAAAAGGAGAAGCTGTATGTCCTGTATGCCATTCTCATATTGTAAAAGGTGACTTACTTATATCAAAAGTTGAGACAGATAAGATCATTACTGAAGATGAAGTAAAGAAGGCTGAGAAAAAATATAATGACAGTAATGATTTATTGAATAATCAAAAGTCTTTACTTGAAGGTATAAAAGAAAGATTAGAAGAAAAGAAAGATAATCTTCTAAAAACAGTTGATGGAGTAATAGACTTTAAAGACTATGATGATCTGATAAGAAATGAAGCTGTAATAAATACTCTTTCTGATAAAAAAGAAGAAAAGGAAAGACTTGATAAAGAATTAAAAAAGATAGAAGAAGATATCATTTCTTTGGATAAACTTAAGGATAAGGTTAAGGAAGAAAGAAATCTGATAGAAAAGATAAGGCAGGACTCTGAAAAAAATGATTCAGATATCCTTAAAGTAAAAAACAGTATCTCAGCATTGGAGGAAGCTATAAAACAGCTGAAATCAAAGCTGGAATATGAATCTAAAGGTGAAGCTGATGAAATGATAAAAAAAGAATCTAAAGAAAAGGATGACCTTTTTAAAAAGGTAAAAGAAAATGAGGATAGATTAAAGGCTTTAAAAGAAGAAGCATCTAAGATAAATGGTCTTCTTGATAAAGAAAAGAAAGAGGAACCACTTCTTTTAAGCAGAGCAGAGTCCTCTAAAGAAAGCTTTGATAAGGTCATAAAGGAGAATGGTTTTGATACCTGGAATGAGGTAGAGGAATTCCTCTTAATGAGTAACGTATCTTTAGAAAAGGCAAAGGACTGGATAGATATTAAAGATAAAGAGATAAATGACTTTAATAATGAATATACAGGAGTAAGTGTCTTGGTTAATGAACTTAGAGAAAAGACAAATGGACTGGAATATACTGATATATCAGGCCTTGAGGAATTATTAAGTGTTTCAGAAGAGACAATTAATTCAATAAATGACCATAGGACCGACCTGAAAAATCTTATAGAAAATCATAGGAAGGTATTTGAGAAGATAAGAGAAAACAGAGAAGCTTTAAGAAATACAGATAATTCTTATAATCTTCTTAAGAGACTTTCAGATCTTTCAAATGGTTCAAATTCAGACGGTGGACAGCTTACATTTGAGAGATATGTAATGGGCGCTGTATTTGATGAGATTGTAAGAGCATCAAATATAAGACTGGACACTATGTCTAATGGAAGATATAGTTTAGTTCATAATGTGGACGCAAAAAGAAGAACTGAAAAGGCAGGACTTTTACTTGCGGTTTTAGATAACAGCAGTGGAGCTGAAAGAGAAGCAGCATCACTTTCAGGTGGAGAATCATTTCTTGTTTCCATGTCCCTTGCCCTTGGATTATCTGATATTGTAAGACAGCATGCGGGAGGAAGAAGCCTTAATTGTCTGTTTATTGATGAAGGTTTTGGTACTCTTGATGACGAAAAGCTTGATAATGCCATTGAGGTACTGAATACCTTAAGTCAGGGAAAGGATAATCTGGTGGGAATCATTTCCCATGTTGATAAGTTATATGGAAGCATAGATCAAAAACTTATAATTAGGTCAACAGATGATGGAAGTAAGGTAACAATGCAGGGAATTGTAGAATAAAACAGCTTCACAAATATCCTGTCATAGCTTAAAATACAGAGTGTGATATGACATTTGTCATGTTGCATTCTGTATTTTACTTATGGGAGGAAAAATATATGCCACATTCATCAGGTGGAGGATCAAGTCATGGATCACATGGAGGATCAAGCCATCACAGTTCTTCTGGAAGGGGAGGTTCATCTTTTAGAGAGTCATCCTCATATTTTCCAGGTTCTAGAAGATATAGTTACTTTTATCGTGGAAGAACTCATTATTATTATTCAAATAAATCGCCAAATGATTCAAAGTTCAGATTCATTTTGATACTTTTCTATATACCTTTCTTTTTTGGAATAGGCGTAATGACAAAGCAGATGTTTGGAAAGTATTCAAAACTTAAAGTTGATCCTAATGACAGTATTGTAATTGAAGATAATATTGGTGTATTAGATGATGAGTCGGGTGTTTATAATAGTCTTGCAGCTTTTCAGGAAAAGACAGGTATTACACCTGCATTAGTCACAATTAAGTATGAAGACTACGCGCTTAATTATAATTCTTTAGAGGATTATGCATATTCTGAATATCTGATAAGATTTGATGATGAAAAGCATTGGCTTTTTGTTTATGAGGAAGTGGGAGATCTTGATAAGATCAGCATTCCGGTTGATAGTATTTATTATCCGGATCCATCAGAACCTGCCTGGGCATTTGAAGGTATGCAGGGAAATGACACAGATCCGATCCTTACAACAGAAGTAACAGATAAATTCAATGCGATTCTTCGTAAAAAACTGTTAGAGGGAGAAAGTCCTGATAAAGCATTTAGTTATGCATTTGATGAAATGACACCATCACTTATGAAATTTAAGTGGTCACCAGAAATGGCAGCTCCTATCTTTATGCTTGGCTTTGTGGTTTTACATATGGTATTAATGTGTGGACTTACACCTAAACAGCTGGCTAAGAGAAAAGCTGTTCTTGCTCCGGAAGGAGAGGGCGAAGGCAGTATAAAGACAGACGAATATGGATATATAAAAGCTGCCAATGATACATATTCCAGTGGATATGGAGAAAATAGTTATACATACTCCAATGGATATGGTGAAAGCAGTTATACATATTCCAATGGATATGGGGATAATCCATATTATTCGGATAATTATAATTATGCTGGATCAAATAATGAAGCTGAATCGGATAAGATTGATTTCCCTCAGAAGGGAAGTAAAGGGGAGCTGTAAAATAATAAAGTGGCTAAATGCATGATTTAATGATATAATCCATGTAGTTTTTAATATTTTTAGGGGGAGTGTTTATGGCTCAGAAAAATGATAATAAGAATTATCAGAATAATACAAAATCAAAAAATAGTAAGGGTAATGTACCAGTGCAGTCTGAAGCTATTCCATTTCTTGGACTTGAGAATCATGGAATACATATAACACCTGGAAATCTTGTAAGCGGTCTTACATTTGTTGGAAATTGTCTTCTTATCCTGGGAGCATTTTTACCATTTGTAAGATTTACAGTATCAGGCAATACTAAGGTATCATCATTGCTTGAGATAGGTGGAACCAATGTTCACGGTGTTGCTCTTATCATTATGGCAATCCTTTCAATCATTCTTACTATTGCAAAGCATCGTAATACATCAGGTATTTCAAATGTGTTATGTGCCATTTATGTTTCATTTTTTACATATGATGTTGTAAGTCAGGCAGCAAAAATCGTAGGAATGAAGGAAGCAAGAGTAAGTATAGGATTTGAATTTCTTTCAGGATTTGTTTTACTTGCCATTGGAATTGTCATTTTACTTGTAGGTGACATTTATCTTTTCCATAATGCATTCTTTGATAATGATATTGATAAGGGAATTGATGATATTGAATTAAAGGGTAGTAAGGGACTTCATTTTATCCTTGATCTTATCAGTTATGTAGTAATATCACTTTGCATTATCACAAGCATAGCACAGATATAAAAAAATTATTTTAGATGATTTTTTTATGAAATAGGGTTATATATGATGGTTTTAAATGACTTGCTTGGATATAATATTGTTGATGATACTGAGGCCTTATATGTAGAGAGTTAGTATAAGGTTTTATCGAGCAATATTACATTATGGGGTAAATGAGATGAGAAAAAGCACAGTTGTTAAAGGAATTGCTGGGGTTGGTGGTGCTCTTGCAGCAGTTGCAGGATTCAGCAGCTTTGGTATGGCAACATATATAACCAAAATTAATGGCCAGACTCTTGAAGAAGCAAGGAAATGGCAGGACGATCATTATGATACTTCTTTTTATGATTCTTTAAAGAAAAAGGATTATACAATAAACAGTTATGATGATTACATTCTTAATGTTCAGTTTGTAAAAAATCCAAAAGATACAGATAAATATGTGATCCTTACACACGGTTATACAGATAATCGTATTGGAACACTTAAGTATATGAAGATCTATCTTGATAGAGGATATAATTGCATTATCTGGGATCTTCGTGGACATGGTCTTAACAGAAAGACTTATACTACATATTCAATTAGAGAATCCAAAGATCTTTTAATGCTTATTAAAGATACTAAGAAGAGATACGGAGAAAATATTCATTTAGGATTACATGGTGAATCCCTTGGAAGTGCCACGTCAGTTGCGGTACTTCAGTATAAACCACAGGTTGAATTTGCTGTTCTTGATTGCGGTTTTGCTGATATTGAAAATGTTCTTCGTCTTGCAATGAAAAATGCCAAGATGCCGGGAGCGGTATTTGAAGCAGCTTCAGCTGCAAACCAGGTGATCCATGGAAATTCTTTTTATGAGATGAGACCTATAGATGCTCTTAATACCAACACAGTTCCACTTTGTTTTATACATGGAGCTGCTGATGATTTTATCATTCCTGATAATTCAAAACGTATGGCTGCGGCAACAAAGGGATATAGTGAAGTACATCTTATAGATGGAGCAGGTCATGCTGGTTCAGTTTTAGCTGATCCGGAGAAATATAGAGAATATGTAAATGGTTTTCTTGATAAAGTTGAGTCAGGAGAATTAAAGAATAGTAAAGAAGAAAAAATAGAAGATTAATAAAAAAATATAGTAAGACAGGGGAGAAACCCTGTCTTATCATTTGATAATCTTTATGTGAGGTTTGATATGTCACATATATCAGGTGGAGAATCTGGTTTCAGAGGTGGAAGGTTCAGCGTTAAACATGGTAAAAAAAGAAAATTGATTGATGATCCTATTTTTAAGAAGTCTTCTACATATTTTCCAGGAGCAAAAAGATATAAGTATACTTATAAAGGACAAACAGATTATTTTTGGGCAAGGAACCTTTATGATCCAATAGGGTTACCAGTTGTAATCCTGGCTATTATACTAATATTCTCTTGGATTCTAGTGGGACCGGAGATTAAGGCAGGCTTGTTTAAAGTAAGTGGTGATTATAATACTGAGCTTGTTTTGGAAGATAATCTAGGCAGTGTAAAGGATAAAAATGCATTATATAGTTCGTTTAATGAATTCCAGGAAAAGACCGGAATTACGCCGGCTCTACTTACTGTAAGATATCAGGATTATGAAAAATATTATGATAGTTTTGAAGAATTTTCCTATGCGGCGTATGCGTCACTTTTTTATGATGAAAGACATTGGCTTATCATATATGAAGAATTGGGAGATGTAAATGATCTTCCAGAAGATATAAAGCACTATCCATCAAAAGATGAGCCACAGTGGCAGGTCTGCAGCAAGCAGGGAGAGAAAACAGATCATATTCTTACCTATGATGTTATAGATAGTTTTAAGTCTGTTTTCCGTCAGAAGATAAATGAAGGAAAAAGTCCGGATGAGGCTTATGTTGCGGCTATGAATGAGATTTTACCAAATTTAAGGAAATTTAAGATCAGCATAAATTTGGTAATCGTAATTGTAACTGATTTAGTATTATTATTCCTGCTGCGTCATATAATTATAATTACACCAAAGAAGATAGCTATGGGTAAGGCAGTAATAGTAGATGAAGAAGAAGAATTCAATGAGCAGAACAAAAGATTAGAAGAGTCAGGAGAGGAGCATGTGACTTGCAGTTATTGCCATCGTTCTTTTCCTGGAAAATCCTATATGGTTTGTCCTAATTGTGGAACAACATTTTCCATTGATCCTCCAGAGGATGAGGAACCAAGAGTAATAGAATTTCATCCATCCAATAAATAAAAAGACAAAAGACAGGGGACTTGTGTCCTCTGTCTTTTTTGTTTGCGCGCCATGGGCGCGCTCTAACGGGTGAAAGTCCCGAACACGCCCAGATAGTGGGAAGTGTATAGCCAAACAGCAAGGGTGTCCATCGTGAGGTGGAATCTGAAGGAAGCTGTAAGCAAATCTCTGGTCCGACGGACAGAAATCACATATAAGGCTAGGCTACGAGAGATAAGTTGGCTAAAAGCA
>DFFQ01000044.1 GCA_002371025.1 Lachnospiraceae bacterium UBA3772
CAAAAAACTAAAATCTTCTACATTTTATAACATAAAAAGAGAGTCTGCAACGACCAACTACAGACCCTCACTTTTATCCTTGTTTTAAAGGCTTTATTTCTCTTTTTCTTTATAATGATGAGCCTGCTCAAGCATCATGCTCTTTACCTTCATCAGTCTGACCTGAGTACTTCTCTCATTTTCATCCAGCTTCATGGTAATATATCTAATTCCTTCCTTAGTCTCAGGAATTATAACATGTTCAAGGGCATTAACTCTTCGTCTGGTCTTCTCAATTTCAGCCGCCATAAGCTGACACGATTTCTCAACTTCTGCAAGCTTTAACATATCCGGAAAGATGTCTGCAAGTGAAGTTACTGCATCATCTAAATCTCCAGAAGTATAAGCATAACCATAAGAGTAGATATCATTTTCATCTGCTGATTTCATCTTGAAATCAAAGACCGGTATATCGACACTCATAACATTCTTCTTGCCCTGAATAAGGCTGGCTTCCTGTTTTGGTGCCATAAGTGATGTACGAAGAATCTCATCAGACATTCCTGCCTTCGCAAGTACAAAATTGCTATTGGCAGCCTTTATCCCTGCCTCGACTTTCTTTCTGAGTTCCATATCAACCTTAACAAGTTCAAGGAACTCTCTCATAAGCTCATCTCTCTTATCCTTAAGAAGTCTGTGGCCCTTAACTGCAGTACCAAGTTTTTTCTTAAGACGGGTGAGCTCCATTCGGGTAGGATTTACCTGTACAGATGCCATCCTATCCCTCCTTATTTATCATAATACTCATCGAGCATCTTATCATTAATTCTCTTAAGTTCTGATCTAGGAAGCAGACGAAGAAGATCCCAACCAATATTAAGTGTCTCTTCAATATCTCTGTCTGCTCTATAACCCTGAGATACATATTCCTTTTCAAATGCATCAGCGAACTTAGCATAAAGAAGGTCAATATCTGTAAGCGCTGCTTCACCAAGGATTACCATAAGTTCCTTAGCTTCCTTACCACGGGCATATGCAGCAAAAAGCTGATTCATAGTAGCTGCATGATCTTTTCTGGTCTTTCCTTCACCGATACCTTTATCCTTAAGACGGGAAAGTGATGGAAGAACATCGATCGGAGGTGTGATACCCTTACGATAAAGTTCACGCGAAAGGATGATCTGTCCCTCTGTGATATATCCTGTTAAGTCAGGAATTGGATGTGTCTTATCATCTTCCGGCATAGTAAGGATCGGAATAAGTGTGATAGAACCATTCTTTCCTCTCTGACGTCCTGCTCTCTCATACATCTGAGCAAGGTCAGTGTACATGTAACCAGGATAACCTCTACGTCCAGGTACTTCCTTACGGGCAGCTGATACTTCACGAAGTGCATCTGCATAGTTTGTGATATCTGTCATAATAACAAGAACGTGCATATCCTTTTCAAAGGCAAGATATTCTGCTGCAGTAAGCGCCATGTGAGGTGTAGCTATACGTTCAACCGCAGGATCATTTGCAAGATTTATAAAAAGTACAGTTCTGTCAATGGCACCACTTTCACGGAATGATTCCTCAAAGAAATGGGCCTCTTCGAATGTAATACCCATAGCTGCAAATACTACAGCGAACTGTTCATCTGTTCCTTTAACCTTTGCCTGTCTTGCAATCTGAGCTGCAAGCTGGGCATGTGGAAGACCTGAAGCAGAAAATATTGGAAGCTTCTGTCCACGAACTAAAGTATTAAGACCGTCAATGGCTGATACACCAGTCTCAATGAATTCTGAAGGATAAGATCTGGCAGCAGGATTCATTGGAAGTCCATTGATATCCATTCTTGCATCAGGAATTATCTCTGGTCCATTATCTATTGTTCTTCCAAGTCCATCAAAGACACGGCCAAGCATATCTCCTGATACGCCCAGTTCCATTGTATGTCCCAGGAATCTTACTTTACTACTTTCAAGATTGATACCAGTTGAAGCTTCAAAAAGCTGAACCAGTGCGTCAGTTCCATTAATTTCAAGAACCTTACATCTTCTCTTTTCTCCGTTAGAAAGTTCAATCTCACCGATCTCATTGTACTTTACATCTTCAACGCCTTTAACAAGCATAAGAGGTCCGGCTACTTCCTGTATTGTACGATATTCCTTTGGCATGATCACTCCTCCTTTCCAACAAGACCTGCAGCTTCACGAACAACTGCATCATGAACTTCTTTATATTTTGCATCGATATCTTTCTCTTCTGTATATTTGAAACGACCGATATCTTCGCGAGTCTTCATTTTAACTACACTGTTGATGCTTGCTCCATCTTTAAGAGCCTTATTACCCTCTTCATAGAAGAGATGTACTAACTTCATCATATAGAACTGCTTCTTCATTGATGTATAAGTATCTATCTCATCAAATGAGTTCTGGTGAAGGAAGTCTTCACGTATTGATCTTGCAGCTTCCATCTTGAGACGGTCAGCAGGTGAAAGTGCATCCATACCTACCATCTTAACGATCTCATTAAGAGATGCTTCTTCCTGAAGTAAAGCCATAAGTTCCTGTCTAAGTGGCATCCACTCTGCATCAACATTCTTATCAAACCATTCACCCATATCATCAAGATAAAGTGAATATGAATTCAGCCAGTTGATAGCTGGGAAATGTCTCTGATAAGCAAGAGATGAATCCAGTGACCAGAATACCTTAACTATACGAAGTGTAGCCTGAGATACTGGCTCTGAGATATCACCACCTGGAGGAGAAACGGCACCGATAGCTGAAAGCGCGCCTTCTCTTCCATCTTTACCAAGGGCAACAACATGACCTGCTCTTTCATAGAACTGAGCAAGACGTGATGCAAGGTAAGCTGGATATCCTTCTTCACCAGGCATTTCTTCAAGACGACCTGACATTTCACGAAGAGCTTCTGCCCAACGGCTTGTTGAGTCAGCCATAAGAGCTACTGAATAACCCATATCTCTGAAATACTCAGCCAATGTGATACCTGTATAAATAGATGCCTCACGGGCTGCAACAGGCATATCTGATGTATTTGCAATAAGGATAGTTCTCTTCATGAGAGACTCTCCTGTCTTTGGATCCTTAAGTTCCGGGAACTCATTAAGAACGTCTGTCATCTCATTTCCACGTTCTCCACATCCGATATAAACAACAATATCTGCATCTGCCCATTTAGCAAGCTGATGCTGTGTAACTGTCTTTCCTGATCCGAATGGTCCAGGGATAGCTGCAACACCACCCTTTGCAATAGGGAAGAAAGCGTCAACTACTCTCTGTCCTGTAACAAGAGGGGTCTTAGGTGGAAGCTTCTTTAAATATGGGCGGCCGCGACGTACAGGCCACTTCTGCATTAAAGTAAGTTCCTTATCACCCTTATCTGTTTCTACTACACATACTGTTTCTTCAACTGTATATGTTCCACTTTTTATTGATTTGATCTTACCTGAAATACCATAAGGAACCATGATCTTATGAAGAACAACTGATGTCTCTTCAACTGTTCCTATGATATCTCCTGCTTCAACTTCTTCTCCAACCTTTGCTGTGGCCTTAAACTCCCACTTTGCTTCTCTATCGATTGATGGAACATCGATACCTCTTGCAAGAAGATTTGAATTTGTTGACTCAAGGATCTTTGTAAGTGGTCTCTGAATACCATCATATATAGAACCTATAAGGCCAGGTCCCAGTTCAACTGAAAGTGGTGCTTCTGTATCTTCTACAGGTTCACCAGGTCCAAGACCTGATGTTTCTTCATATACCTGGATTGATGCTTCATCACCGTGCATCTCTATTATCTCGCCGATAAGACGTTCCTTACTAACACGAACAACGTCATACATATCAGCATTTCGCATTCCTGTGGCAATAACCAGAGGTCCTGCTACTTTTTTAATCTGTCCAACTACGCTCATGGAGCTTTAATCTCCTTCCTATTAATCTTTACCATTGAACAGAATGTCTGATCCAACTGCCTGCTCAACTGATTTATGAACTCCTCTAAGACCTTCACCTGTATTTCCTTTTACACCCGGAATCAGGATTATGGCCGGAGTCATCATTTCTCTATATTTAGCTATTTCCTTTGTAAGTACTGAAGCTGTTTCTTCTGTTACGTATATTATTCCGTATCCGCTGCTGGTAAGGCTTTTAAGTATCCTTGATGCCTCTTCGGGGTCATCAACTGGAAATGTATCAAGTCCCAGTGCAGCGAATCCATAAATGGAATCATAATCACCAAGAACTGCAATCTTATTATCCATACATCTTCCTTACCCTTTCTCTGATAGTTTCTTCAGGAAACCCATTCTCTTTAGCTGTTACAATGATTCTTACTGTCCTGATTTCATTTTGTCTTGCAAGATAATAAGCTACCACTGGACCGCTGCCCATGGTATTGTGCTTTTCTCCCATAAGACCTGACATAATATGATCATCGCACCATTTTTCAAATGAGGAATATGATTCCTTTATTGCATTTACAGCCTCACCATACCCTTTCTTTTCAAGGAAGCTATATACTGCCTCAGGGCTTTCTGCTGCTGCATCTGCAAGCTTAGATACATCGAATGACTGACAAGGAGCAAGTGCTTCCTCAAGGAAGCTTCTTTTTCTCTTTGTTGATGCTGCTCTTACAGCAATCTTTATATCAGCCATTGCGACCTTTGATTCCGCATAATCAGAAATGAATTTATCTTTAGAAGTCTTAGCTACCGCTTCTGTTGCATCAAGACAGGCTCTGTCCACCATAATATCTAATCTCTGGCCATCTCTTGTAGTAAGCATTAAATCTTTTGCTTTAACTGCAACCTGTCTCATATGCTCTGGAAGCTTTTCATAATCGTTTTCTTTAAGAACCTTAAGAAGCATCTCTCCTGAAAGATCCTCTATGCTGTAAAAAGCTTTCATATCTTCATTTCCAGTACATACTTCTTTTACAGCTGTCTTAAGATTATGATATTTCTTATCGTAAGAAAGAACATCTATTATTTCTTCATCAACCTTAAGACTATCAAGGATATTATTTACCTTTGTCTCTTCAGCTGAAAAAACTTTATCAATATCATTTTCTGATGAATCACTGCCCCAGCCTTTTTCTTTAATAAACTGGAGTATATCTTTTTTATCTTTCATTCCGACAAGAGTCTGAATATCTGTATCGGAAAGGAGCGTCTTTTCTTTTACACGGATACTGGCAACTGCATATATATAATCTGCATTCTTCATATCGCCTTCTCCTTTACCAAAGAACCTTATTAACTACATCCACTAAATGCTCTCTATTTTCATCGAACACTGATTCAATTGAGGAATTGATCTCGATTCGTCCATATCTAAGGATAAGTCCTCCATCAATATCTGCTTCATCAGTAGACATTGTAAGAGATCCACCTTTTTTCTTTGCTATTTTATCAGCTCTTTCAATAAAGTCAGCAGACACTCTGGTCTTATCCTTCTTATTCAGTAATACTTCTCCCATTTCTCCTAATGCTGATTTCTCAACCATTGAAAGAAGTAATTCTGTATAATCTGAATCTGACTTATTAAGGAGCTTTTCTTTTGCCTTAGCAAGAACTGACTCAATGATCTCCTGTTTTTCTTTTAAGATACGAAGTTTTAAAACCTGTTCTTTTTGAGAAGCAGTTCTTCCATCTTCAATCTTTTCTGCCTTTTCTCTTACAGCTTTCTGTTCTTCTGAAAATATACGGCACTCTTCTTTAGCATTGTTTAAAATTGCTTCTGCTTCTTTTTTTGCTGTTTCAATAATTTCGGCAGCCTTCTTTTCAGCATCTAAAGCAATTGCTTCAGTTATTTTTTCTATTCCTGCCATACTTTTTCTCCTGTTGATCCTTATTATTTCAAAATATTTGTTACTGATAAGATTGAAATAAGAAGTGCGAGAATAGCATATGTCTCAACCATTGCTGGGAAAAGCATAGCCTTACCGAACTGATCAGGCTTCTTTGCTACAACTCCGATTGATGCAACTGATGTCTTACCCTGGTAGATAGCTGAGATAAGTCCAACAATAGCAATTGGAAGACAAGCTACGAAGAATGCAAGTCCCTGCTTTGTTGTAAGCTCTGCAATGCTTCCGCCGAGAAGACCGATCTGTGAAAGAGCGATGAATGTAACAAGAAGACCATAGATACCCTGTGTACCTGGAAGAAGCTGAAGGATAAGAACCTTAGCAAACTGATTTGGATCCTCTGATACTACTCCTGCTGCTGCCTGACCACCCATTGCTACTCCGAGTGCTGAACCTACACCTGCGAGAATTGTTGCAAGTGCTGCTCCTATTAATGCTATTACAACTCCTGTTGTCATGAAATTAATCCTCCTTTATTTCTACATATCTATTAATTGTCTTAAATGGTTCAAATGGCTTTCCTCCGCCATCATAGAACTTTCCAAAGAACTCAACATACTGAAGACGGTTTGTATGAACATAAGCGCCAAGTAAGTTGATAAGTATATTTAATGTATGTCCAAGTATGAACACCACTATAAATATGACAGCTCCCACCGGGCTGTTGCCATTCATGCTGGCCATCATATTAATAACATTTGCTATAACACCTGTTGCAAGTCCCAGCGCCAGAAGTCTTGAATACGAAAGTACATCTGACAGCCAGCCTGTAACACCGTATATATCATAAGCACCAAGAGCTATTCTTAGTCCCCAGTTCTTATTTGCTCTTCCTGACATAAGAAGTATTATCACAAGTCCCGCAATTGTAATCACCTTTGAAGCAGTTACAAGAGCTGGTGCAAATACTATCTGTCTTCCTGCAATTGATGCAAAGATACTTGATGGAAGAAGCATAAGTACAAGGCCTGTGATAAAGAGATACCAGGAAATGATATCTGACACAAAACCTATAACATCATGATTCTTTAAATATTCATAACCCTTCATAGCAAGACCTGCATAAAGGTGAATAAGTCCAAACAACATACAATATATAAGAAGTTTCATTGGATTCTCCAATGGTGCAAACCAGATAGGTTTAAGAACCTGTTCTGTTGCCGGAACTCCAAAGAAAGTATGTGCTATTACATCTATTGCATCTCCGAAGAATCCACCATACATAAATCCCCAGAATGTGGTTGAAAGACCACACCAGAAGAAGAGCTGTATCATCTTCTTTAAACCTGTTGCTATTCTCTTATGCTTTAATAATACAACGGCACAAATGATAGACATCACAAGTCCGTATCCTGCATCTGAAAGCATCATACCGAAGAAGAATACATAGAACATGGACATTACTGTTGTAGGATCAACTCTTCCATGCTGTGGAAGTCCATATGATTCAAGAACACCTTCTGTACAAGCAGAGAACTTATTATTCTTTAATACAACAGGTTCATTTATAATGTCATCATCAGAAATCTCTTCGTATTCGATAACAACATCATATTTTTCTTCCAATGCATTTTTAATAGCATCAGCCTTATCCTTTTCTACCCAGCCTTCAATAAAGAAAGCATTTTTTGACTGAGGGATAGTTCCAAGGATACGATATTTTTCTGATCTTGTTCTGAAATAATCCGCTGCTACTTTGAAAGTCTCTATGTTATGTGCCATAGAAGCCAGTTCATTTTTGTAGCTGCTGATTTTTTCTTCTTCTGCCTTAATTTCTTTACGTCTCTTTTCAATTGCCAGCGCCGGAACACGATGTGTAAGATATGGAAGTTTGATATATCCCTCACTTCTCATATTCTCTTCCACCTTGTCAGCTATACTGTTATGAGCTATTACACAAACATTGGATACCTGATTATCCACCCCAAGCACCTTAACAGTAACAGGCTGCTCTTCTTCCATGTCCTTTACGGCAATGTTGATCAGTTGCTCTTCAGTGAGAAACATTGGAAAACTACCGATAAAAATCCTCGTCGTCTTAGTCTTTTCACTGTTAAGCGGAATATCAAGGCTCTGCCATGGCTTAATAGAAGCAATCTTATTTTCTTTCCTGATGATGGTAGCTTCACTCTCACTGATACTCTTCTCAAGTGAAAGAACCCTATTCATTTCAGAATAGAGCTTTTGCCGTTTACTTATAACCTCATCCCATTCAGATTTTAAGATTAGCTTATTTTCAAGATTAAGTAACGCCTTCTGTCTCTTAGTGTCATATTTTTTAAGAAGTTCTATGGCATGTTCAAAGTCATCAGCAATCTTCTGATATCTGACCTTGTCACCAGCCGTATCCATCTTATCAAATAATTCATCCGCCGATTCAGAAATGGCTACTTCCACGGCACCAGTTCCTTGCAAGAATTCCAGCACCTTCTTACGGTCTTTCTTAAGTCCGTAGATACCGATTCTTTGCATTTCTACTATTGCCACTGAAAATACCTGCCTTTCCTATTCTTTTTTTATAAACAAGCAGTTATCGCCGCATCTATAGCAGCTTCTTCTTTACTGCTGGCTTGTTTTCTTAATTCTGCTGCCTTTATATCAGCATCTTTTTTTGCCGAAAGAAGATGTTCTTCTCTCTTCTTTTCAAGAGACTGTAAATCTGTCTCTTTATCAGCCTGAGCTTTTTTTCTAGCATCTTTGATCAACTTGTCAGCTTCTTCTTTAGCCTTACTTATAATCTTTCCAGCTTCTTCTCTTGCCTTATCAAGCTTTTCATCAGCTGCTTTTTCTGCAGCATCAACTGCATTCATTGCATCTAAGATCACTTTTTTCACTCCTTTACTTTTATTTAGAGTTAAACTCTATATAAAAACCACATGT
>DFFQ01000154.1 GCA_002371025.1 Lachnospiraceae bacterium UBA3772
GCCAAGAATTATGTGGATGTAAGCAGCATCGCTACAACATTTGGTGGTGGTGGCCATATCAGAGCAGCAGGTTTTGAAACGGATCTCACATATGAAGATGCAATGAATAAGGTTTTAGAACTAGTTAAAGAACAGCTTAAATAAAGAGAGAAACATATGTTTAACGGAATCGTAAATCTATATAAAGAACGTGATTTTACATCTCTTGATGCCGTAGCAAAAAGCCGCGGTATATTTGGACAAAAGAAGATTGGTCATACAGGAACTCTGGATCCACTGGCAGAAGGAGTTCTTATACTTTGCCTTGGAAAAGCAACAAAGCTTGCTGATATTATCGTTTCTAAGGAAAAGGAATATAGATGTACGATGCTTCTTGGTTTAGAGACAGATACAGAAGATATAACAGGAAAAGTGATCAAAGAAACTGAAAGCATTAAGGTCACTTCTTTAAGTGAAGAAACCATAAGAGAAGTTATATCTTCATTTATCGGTGAACAAAAACAGGTTCCTCCAATTTATTCAGCTTTAAAGATCAATGGAAGGAAGCTTTATGATTATGCCAGAAGTGGCGAATCAGTAGAGATTCCTGCCAGAGATATAACAGTATATGACATCAGGATTGATAAGATAATGCTTCCAGAGGTGGAATTTGTTGTAAGATGCTCTAAAGGTACTTATATAAGAAGTCTCTGCAGAGATATGGGAAGAAAACTTAATGTCGGTGGAGTTATGAAGAGCCTCATCAGAGAAGAAGTAAATGGATTCTATAGTAAGGATGCATATACTCTTGATCAGTTATCCGAATTAAAAGAAAATGGAGAATTAGAGAAAGCAATTCTTCCCATAGATGCACTTCTTAAGAACTTCCCTGTGGCTGAAATAAAGCCTGAAGGTGATAAATATCTTTCCAATGGTAATAAAATCTATATGAATCAGCTTTTATATGATGAGAAGGATAAAGAAAGAATTAAAACGGCAGAATTTATAAGGATAAATCGCAATGGAGAATTATTTGCTCTTTATAAATATGATAAAGAGGATGATATTCTGCGTAATTTTAAGATGCTTGGTGAATAACAGATGGATAAAGTTGCAATAACAATTGGAAAATTTGATGGCTTTCATAAAGGACATATGCTCCTTATAAATCGACTTGCAGAGCTTAAAAGGAAAGGGTATCATACAATTGTGTGTCTTATAGATGCTGGACGCCCAAGAATACTTTCGTTGGATCAGCAAAATGAAGCAGCCTTATCTGGCGGGATTGATAAAGTACTTGTGATGAAATTTACACCGCAATTTGCAAGTCTCAGTCCTGAAGAATTTGTAAGGGAATATTTATTACAGGAATTACATGCTTCATATGTAGTTATTGGTAATGATTTTACTTTTGGATGTAATAGAAGTGGAAATGTTCCAATTTTAAAAGAATTAGGTCATAAATACAATTTTATGGTGGAGAGTTTTAATAAACTTGTAATTGATGGTAATATCGTTAGTTCTTCTCTCATCAGAGATCTTTTGGCAGACGGAAATATAAAAGGTGCTGAAAAATATCTGGGAAGAAAGATTTGTTTTACCAATGAAGTTGTACATGGAAGACACCTGGGAACAGGTATTGGATTTCCAACATTAAATATTTATCCTGAAGAAAGACATATTCTTCCAAGATATGGAGTATATAAGACAGATGTTTTGATAGAAGGTGTGAAATACACGGGCTTTACCAACATTGGTATGAAACCAACAGTAAATGGAGACAAAGCTGGTATTGAAACATTTGTACTGGATTTTAATAAAGACGTTTATGGTTCTAAAGTTTCAATCATTTTAAATGACTTTATCAGACCAGAGATGAAATTTAGTAATTTAGAAGAATTAAAGCTTCAGATAAGAAAAGATATTGATAAGATCCGAGGCTAAAAAAAGCACCAGTAGCTCAGTGGATAGAGCGGTGGCCTCCGGAGCCGCGTGCGCAGGTTCGATTCCTGTCTGGTGCATTTTTATGTGAGGGGTGTAGGATGGAAGACAGAGAAAGAAAAAATAAGATTAAGAAAATGCTTATAGCCTTATGGAGTATCTTTATTATAATGCTGGCTTTTCTTTCAGTTTTTGTATTTTTAAATTGGAACGATATTTGGAATGATCTTTTTAATTCAAAACGTGTAAAAATCACAGAAGATAAATCAAGTGAAATAAGTGTACTGGTTACTGCCTATCTTGAAGGATTATCAAATGCAGATGATAATACTTTAATGAGGCTGGTTCTTGATCCGACTCAGTTTAATGATATGACTGTAGTTAAAAGTCGTTCAAGAGTAATTACCGAATATAATAATGTAGTTTGTTATATTGTTGATGGAAAAGAAGAGAATACATATATTGTATTTGCTGTGGCTAATATAACAATAAGCGGCGTAGATTCTACACCGCTTGATATAATGCCTCCATTTGTAATTGTTAGAGACGAAAAAGGCAGATGCTGGATTGATAATCGACCTAAGGATAAAGAAACTGAAGAATATATTGATGAAATATCTGGAGATTCAGGTATTCAGGCAATATATAAAAAGGTTAAGGATGATCAGGAAAAATGTGTAGATGAAGATCCTACCTTTAAAAACTTCTATGAGAAACTTTATTAAAGTTTCTCTTTTTCCTTTTCTTTATCTGCTTCTGCTTCAAACTGAGTGATATCAATTCCTCTGTTTGGAACTGGAGTTGAGAATACAATCTGGGTTTCTGTTTTTCCGAAACGCTGGAGCTGACCTATAAATGTATCAAGCTCAATGGTACTTGGAAAGCAAACTTTTATATGCATTGAAAACTCACCAGTTACGCAATCGCATTCAAGTACATTTGGACATGCTGCGATAAAAGGATAGAATTCAGGCTTTCTTTTTGGATCAAGAGAAAGATTGATAAATGCAGTAATATGGTATCCTAAGGTAAGAGGATCTACAGTTGCATGGTATCCACTTATGATACCGCATTTTTCAAGTCTTTCAATTCTTGCTGAAACTGCAGGTGATGAAAGAAACACCTGAGATGCGAGATATTTTAAAGGATATCTGGCATTTTCCTGAAGAAGTTGAATTAATTTTATATCTATTTTATCCACGGTTATTCCCCTTTAATTTAGAATTTTAAGTATAATTTCTTATAACAAGTGAATTGTACTCTTTTGATTAATAATTTTCAATAAAAATATTATTTTGGTTAATAATGTTAAGAATAAGGTGTATATGGAAGAAAAAACAAGATTAAATAAATATATAAGCGAGTCGGGTGCTCTTTCAAGAAGAAAGGCTGATGAAGCAATTGCTGAAGGAAGAGTTATGATAAATGGAAAAGTGGCTGTTATGGGAGACAAGGTAGGTGAAGATGACTTAGTTCTTCTCGATGGAAAACTTCTTACTCCTGCAAAAAAGAAAGTTATACTTGTATATAACAAGCCTCTTGGAAAGGTTTGTACTGCTAAAGAAGCAGATAAAGACAGCCTTTTTAGATCATTTGATTATCCGGTAAAGCTTAGTTATGTAGGTAGACTTGATAAAGACTCCCAGGGACTTCTTCTACTTACAAATGATGGAGATCTTAGCAATATGATCCAGAAATCAAGATATAATCATGAAAAGGAATATATTGTAAGAGTAGATAAAGAGATAACAGAAGATTTTATCAAGGGAATGAGAGAAGGAGTTCCAATCCTTGAAACAGTTACTAAGAAATGTAAAGTTGAAAAACAGGGAAGAAATTCCTTCAGGATAATCCTTACTCAGGGATTAAACAGACAGATCAGAAGAATGTGTGAATACTTTGGATACAGGGTTACTTATCTTAAGAGGATAAGAGAAATAAATATCCTTATAGGAGATCTAAAGCCGGGAGAATATAGAGAGATCACTCCTGCTGAAGAAAAAGAGTTGAGGAGGTTAGTCAGTGGACAAGTTACAAAGAATGAAAGATCTTATTGATCTTCTTAATAAAGCTTCAAAAGCTTATTATATGGATTCAGAAGAGATAATGTCCAATTTTGAATATGATAAGCTTTATGATGAATTGGTAGAATTAGAAAAGGAATTAAATACAGTCCTTTCTAACAGCCCTACAATAAGAGTAGGTTATGAGGTTGTTTCAGAACTTCCCAAAGAAAAACATCCATCACCAATGCTTTCTTTAGATAAGACTAAAGATGTAGAAGCACTAAGGGACTGGCTAATGGATAAAGAAGGCCTTATTTCCTGGAAAATGGATGGTCTTACTGTAGTGCTTACTTATGAAAATGGTGAGTTAGTTAAAGCAGTAACCCGTGGTAATGGAGAAGTAGGCGAAGTAATAACAGCTAATGCAAAGACCTTTAAAAATATCCCTCAAAAGATAAGCTATAAAAATAAGCTTTCTATAAGAGGTGAAGCTGTTATCAAGTATTCAGATTTTGAAAAGATCAATGCAGAGATTAAAGATATCGATGCTAAATATAAGAATCCAAGAAACCTTTGTTCTGGTTCAGTAAGGCAGCTTCAGAGTAAGATTACAGCAGAAAGGAATGTCCATTTCTTTGCATTTTATTTAGTGGACCCGGAAGATCCAGAATTAATAGAGTCATTTGATAATTCTTTAAGTAAAAGATTCGAATTTTTAGCAGGGCTTGGATTTGAAGTTGTAGAATATAAAAAAGTTAATAAAGATACTATTAAAGATGCGGTTAGGGATTTTTCAGAACGTATCGTATCAAATGATTTTCCTTCTGACGGTCTTGTGCTTTCTTATGAAGATGTGGCCTATGGTAAGTCTCTTGGAAGAACTGCTAAATTCCCAAGAAATGCCATGGCTTTTAAGTGGCAGGATGAAGAAGCAGTTACTACTCTTAGAGAAATTGAGTGGAGCCCATCAAGAACAGGACTTATCAATCCAGTTGCGATATTTGATACTGTAAGCCTTGAAGGAACTGATGTAAGCCGTGCTTCAGTGCATAATATAAGCATCGTAAAAGAACTTGGCTTAGGTATAGGGGATCAGATCAAGGTTTATAAGGCTAATATGATCATTCCTCAGATTTCGGAAAACCTTACAAGATCTGGAAATATCGAGATACCAAAGCATTGTCCATGCTGTGGTTCTGAAACTGAGATTAAAAATGAAAATGGTACTGAGACCCTTAACTGTCCTAATCCTTTATGTCCAGCTAAGAATATCAAGCTTTTCTCTCATTTTGCTGAAAGAAATGCTATGAACCTTGATGGCTTGTCAGAACAGACTATGGAAAAATTTATCGATTCAGGTTTTATCCATCGTCTTTCTGATCTCTATCATCTTGCAGATCATAAGGATGAGATTGTAAATATGGATGGCTTTGGAGAAAAGTCTTATAATAATATAATAGAGTCAATTGATGCTTCCAGAGAAGCTGATATGGCTGGATTTATCTATGGTCTTGGTATCAGCGGCGTAGGACTTTCTAATGCGAAGCTTTTAGTTAAGCATTTTGATCATGATATTGAAAAGATAATAGCAGCCAGCGCTGAAGATATCAGTGAGATTGAACATATGGGAGATGTGCTTGGAAGTAACATTTCTAATTATTTTAAAGATGAGGATAATCTTTCGGAAGTAAGAAGACTGCTTTCAGAGATTCATTTTAAAGCAGCAGAAGTCGCAGGAGAGCAGGATCTTACTGGGCTTACGTTTGTTATCACTGGATCTTTAAATAATTATACTAACCGTGATGAATTAAAAAATGAGATTGAGAACAGAGGCGGCAAAGTTGCTGGTTCCGTAAGTTCGAAGACTTCATTTCTTATAAATAATGATATTACATCAAATTCAGGAAAGAATAAAAAAGCTAAGAGCCTTGATATTCCAATTATTACTGAAGATGACTTTATTAGTAGGAGGTTTTTAGATGCCAATCAGAATTGATAATGATATTCCTGTAAAGAAGATACTTGAAGATGAAAATATATTTGTAATGGATGAGAACAGGTCGAACTCTCAGGATATAAGACCTCTTGATATCCTTATCCTTAACCTTATGCCGCTTAAGGAAGATACAGAACTTGCATTACTTAGAAGCCTTTCAAATACACCGCTGCAGGTAAATGTAACATTTATAAGAACCCTTTCTTATGAATCAAAGCATGCTTCAAAGCAGCATATAGAAAGATTCTATTCAGATTTTCCAACTGTAAAAAAGAGAAAATGGGACGGCCTTATAATTACAGGTGCACCTGTGGAAAAACTTGAATTTGAAGAAGTTAATTACTGGAATGAACTTACAGAGATAATGGACTGGTCAGAAAAAAATGTTACTTCGACTCTTCATATCTGCTGGGGTGCTCAGGCAGGTCTTTATTACAGATATAACGTGCCTAAGTTTGCCCTTCCAGCTAAGCTTTCAGGAATTTATCAGATGAAGACATTCCATAAGAAGACTGAACTTGTCCGTGGATTTGATGATTATTTTCTTGTACCTCAGTCAAGATATACTGGTTCAGATAGAAATGCGATAGAAGAGAATGATCATCTTGAGATCGTTGCTGATTCTGAGGAATGCGGACCATATCTTATTATTGGAGATAATGGAAAGAATATCTTTATCACAGGTCATCCTGAATATGATGTGGATACACTTGATAAGGAATATAAGAGGGATTTAAAGAAGGGCATTGATCCTGCGCTTCCTTGCAATTATTATCCAAATAATGATGCAACCCGTAAGCCTGTAAAGTCATGGAGATGCCATGCCAATATGCTTTATACTAACTGGCTGAATTACTATGTATATCAGAATACACCTTATGAGTGGAATGAGATAATGGATGCCAAAATAGACTAACGGACGCTCAAATATAATAGACGAACGAACGCTAAAATATAATAGACAAACGGACGCCAAAATATAATAGGTGTTCAATCACCCCCTCCAGCGGGCTAAAACATGCCCTTTGGAGGGGGTGATTTCGCACCTTTTTATTATATTTTGGCTGGGTGTGGGACTATTTTAGATGGTTGTTTTGTCCTTTTATTTTGGATGTTTGTTTTGTTCTTTTATTTTGGAGGGGTGTGGATATATTTAGAGAGGTTTATAAGTATTTATATCTTTTTTAGACGGGGGTTATTTTACTTGAGGGAAAGGGAAAGATATGAAAAAGAGAAGAATTGTAAATTTTGTATTGGCTACATGTCTTATTTTGGGTTTAGTAGGATGTGGCAATGGAACAAAGGATAAAAATAAGGAAGTTACAGAGAGTAACGATATAGCTTCTGAAGTTAGAACTGAGATAGAAAAGAGTACGGAAACTGATATTACAACTGAAGAGGAAGCAGCAATTGAGGATAAGGTTGCTGATTCTATCGATGAGATTCCGGAAGATTATCTTAAGAATCTTAAGTTTGTTGCAGGGAAAGTACTTGATAATAAGGTTCGTAGAGATGATTGTATATGTACAAATCCAAAATTAAAAGAAGAAATGTATGAAGCAGATGACTGGGATTGTCATAGAAACTTTGCTTCCTATAAATTAATTGGAATGACTGTTACACCATGTCATTGGGAAGGTGATAGACAAATATTTGCTTTATTATATGAATTACATTTCACTGCCCATACTGATGTTAAAACCTATGTGGTCATGTATTACTTTAATATCCATAATACTAAAAAAATAGTAAATGATGTGACCTGCCATATTGAGGGAGGAACAACTGCTGTGGGAGACCTTAAGTATATTGGTTATAGCAGTAAGGATGAGATAGAACCTTCTTTACAAAAAAAGTGGAAGGTAGATACTCCTATAGAGTTTGAAACAGTTGATTCTGATGAAGTAACTTCTACTGAATTAATTCCTTCTAAAAATGTAAGATCAGCAAAAAATGACACTGCTGGATCAGGAATCAAAAAAGAAGAATTTGAGAAAAAACTTGGAGTTTCATTTGAAGTTCCAAATGGAATTAACGGTTTAAAATATGATGTCATCGAAGGTGAAGAACTTATTGGGGAAGTAACATTTACAAAAGATAAGCTTGATTATACTCTTAGAATGAAAAAGGGAGAACGTCCGGACCATAAGCTGGCTGGTCTTCAACTTGATTATGACAATTGGGAGTATTGTTATGATGCTGAAAATGAAACTTCGTATGCAGGCATAATGAATGGATATGATTCAGATAAGACTTATAACTTAGCTTATTTTTACTTTAAAGATATTAATTATCTTTATACATTGACAGTTACAACTGGTGATCATGAAATAGTTGATATAGAGTATCTGGCACTTTCTTTTTGTGATGCTCATTGGAAGAGAGTTCAGGAAGATATTGATAATTTTTCTGGAATTACAGCAGATAAGCTTCCTGATGGAAGATATGGTTCTTATGGAACGTATGTTAAAGACATTTCAGAAAACGATGGAATGCTCTATATCACATTTGAAAAAGTTTTTTATTACGATGGTAAAATTGATGGTGCCCCAAAAGACGACTGGGGAAGACAATTTATTCCTGATATTCAATTTACTGGCAATTCAAATGAAATAGAGTGCGGCAAAATAGATGCAGGAAGAGATTTTGAACCAAACTCTGATTTAGAAAGTGTTAAAAAATCTATTGAAAATGAAATGAAATATGATGATGGTGGATCAGGGATTGAATTTGAGATTAAAGGCGGAAAGATTGTAAAGCTTTGGATGGTTTATTCATAAATATCAGGAAAAATAGACTTATCCATAAAAATGAAAAAACTTGCAAATTAATCAAAAATATGGTAAGACTAATTTGAGTAAGTTATATCTAACTTTTTAAAGTGTGACAAATACTAGTGTTTGTCACATTTTAAATAATTCGTGGTTAGTTATACCTAACAAGTACCGGTTCATCTTGACAAATTCAAATTATAAATTAACTAATGAACATCTAAGTATATAGAAAAGAGGCGATAATATGACAATATTTTGTGGATTAATGATCCCTTTTATAGGAACATCTCTTGGTTCAGCCTGTGTATTTGTTATGAAAAAGGAATTAGGAGAAATGGTACGCAGGGCTCTTACAGGTTTTGCCAGTGGAGTAATGGTGGCGGCATCAATATGGAGTCTTATAATTCCAGCAATGGATCAATCAAAAGGAATGGGAAAACTGGCTTTTATTCCGGCAGTTGTAGGTTTCTGGGCTGGAATTCTTTTCCTGCTTTTACTTGATTCAGTAATACCGCATTTACATATGAATGCTGAAAAGGCTGAGGGACCAAAGGCAAAGTTAAAGAAAACGACTATGATGATTCTTGCAGTAACACTTCATAATATTCCGGAGGGAATGGCTGTTGGAGTTGTGTATGCAGGACTTTTGGCGAAAAACACAACAATTACTGCTGGTGGTGCATTAGCGCTTGCTCTGGGTATAGCTATTCAGAACTTTCCGGAAGGAGCAATCATTTCCATGCCACTTCATGCTGAAGGACAAAGTAAGCCTAGAGCATTCTTTGACGGAGTTTTGTCCGGGGCAGTGGAACCGATAGGAGGAATAATTACTATTTTTGCTGCTGGATTAATTGGTCCTGTTATACCTTATCTTCTAAGCTTTGCTGCAGGATCTATGATGTATGTGGTAGTTGAGGAACTAATTCCTGAGATGTCTGAAGGAAAACATTCAAATATTGGGGTAGTTATGTTTGCTGTTGGTTTCACCCTTATGATGGCACTGGACGTGGCGCTGGGATAAAGTTGTTTTTCTGAAAGCTGCAATGAATGGGTAAATTTTTTGTTACTTCATGCAACTATTGTTCTTTGTATAAGCCTTTGATGCAATAGTCATTACTAAAAAAACATGCATCCAATACAATATATACATTGTGCAAAAAAAAACTTTGCGGAACATGTAGAAAGTGTTTAAAATATATTGATTTTAAAATTTAATAGTATTAATATCTGATTTGTTCGAAAGTTGTTCCCAATGGGAACTAATAATTTTTTGCTAAAACGGTAACGTTTCCATGGCAAAAGGTAAAACAAGGAGGATTTTGAAAGGTATGGGACAGATTAGAATTTCACCAGACGAAATGCGTGGAAGGGCATCAGAGTACAGAGCTGAAGGAGAGAAGTTAGAAGATATCATTGTAACAATGGCCAACTTACTTGAGACCCTTCAGGGTGAATGGGAAGGTGCTGCCAGCGAATCATATGCAGCTCGTTATATGGAACTTGAACCTGGATTTAAACAGGCAAGAGAACTTGTAGAAGAAATCGCTGTAGCACTTGAAGATGTAGCAACTAAGATGGAAGAGACAGATAATAGTATCTCATCAGCTTTCCAGGGCTAATAAGAAATTTAAAGTCAAGTGTATCATAAAAATAGTGATACATTTGGCTTTTTATTTTTTAGTTTTAGGAAAAAAGATGTGAGGACAAAATCACAAATAAGGAAATACAATATGGACAATAAAGAAGAAACTTTAGATAGATATCTGCCTCTTGGTAGCATAGTTCTTGTAAAAGGTAATGTAAAGAAACTTATGATTGTAGCAAGAGGAGTTATTACTGGAAAAGATGCTGATAAGAGACTATTTGATTATGGTGCAGCATTATATCCAGAAGGTTTAATGGATGAAAGATTAATATTTTTTAATCACACAGATATTTTTAAAGTAGTAGCAGAAGGCTATTCTGATTCAGATGATGAAATAATGAATGAGAATATTAAAAACTGGATTAAAGAGGTAAAAAAACGTGATCTGGGACAGTGAAGAAGAGCTAAGAGAAGCTATATCAGATAATCAAAGGATTATAGATTCGAATGATGATAAAGTTGAAGAATTATGTAAAGAAAAGGGCAGATTAGAGTGTGCCGGAAATATTGTCTATAATCATTATTTAACATACTCAGATGAAATTTATTATAAAGATGTATTTGAAGAATATCACTATGGAGATAAATGGAAGGGTGAAACCTTCGATGAGTTTGATAGAGCTATAAATGAAATAATAAAAAATTCAGTATATGCATTAAAAAATGATTTGGAAGCATGTTACCTACAGATGGATGAATATAAAGAAAAAACACAGGAAAAGATTAATGAGCTTAACAGGGATTCTTCTATTAGGGAAAGCAGAATAGATAGATATGAAACTGAGTTAGCTCTTAAATGGTAAATAAATTATATTATGGGGTAGGTAAAAATGGGAGAAATAAAGTATTCAAAGCATGATTATGATACCAAAATGGGATATCTTAATTATATGCAGGGATATACAATAGCAAATACTGAAAAGATAAGTGAACCGGAGACGGCTTCAGCTGAGGGACTTACAGAACTTCTTGAAATTTATAAGAAATTATGGGAGCTGATTGGAACTTATACTGAAACGTTAGGAAATACAGTGCAGTCACTTAAAAACGCCGGTGATTATATATATGAAAACGATAAGAATATTTCAAATGGGATGGAATATTTAAAATAGAAAAAATATGTCATTGGCACATATATTATTATTTATATTAGAATTAAGTATAAAAGGTATAAAATATGGGGTATAATATAAACCGGTCAGAAATCAATATGACCGCGGGTTCTTGTTTAGGAAATGGAAGAGTTATAGCTGAGAATCTTTCTAAGATAAGAGAAAGTTTTAATGGCTTGATAGAAAATGAAAATTTTACAGGAAATGGCGCTGATGCGATAAAGCAGTATCTTTATTTTGTTCATCTTACAGCAATAGATTCTATCATTGCAGCGCTTGAAGAGTTTTATTCACTGGCAGCTCAGTATGCAGCAGGATTTTCTAATTATGATTCATTTGATGAGGCTGTTGTAAATGAAGATTATCTGACAGAAATAATAGGAAAAATGAAGGCCATGCTTTTATCTATGGAGGAAGCACGGAATGATCCATTTAATGCAGAAGATGGTGTGATGGATCTTCTTCCTGACAGGATACTAAAGCTTTTATGGGCATATCAGGATCCTCTGGAGAATGAGGAAGTTAGGCTGAAAAAGCTTAGAGATGGAATTGCTACATATGATGCTGATTTTAAAGCAAATAAGTTTCAGAATATAAGAGAATTATTAGCTGACTCTGAAAGACTTGTAAATCTGATCAAGGAAAAAGGAATTGTAACTTTTGAAGGAATGAATCCTGCTGATTATTTTACTGATGAGCAGTATGAAAAAATCTTAGTTAATATAAGTGATTCCTATACTTATTTGCTGGAAAACAAGGATAATATTCTAAATGATACACAGTTTGTTGTTGATTATGTAAAAAAGGTTGAGGAGAGAGAAAAAAACGAAGCCAAAAAGCATAGGATAGAAAAGGGAATAATTCTCATTTTAACAGGCTCGATGGCAATCGGTACTATTATTGCTACAGCAGGAACATCGGGGCCTCTTATTGCTGAGTTGGCATGGACAGCAGGTGCTACATATATAGGTGCAGATTCTACGGCGATGACCATTGAAGGAATTCAGGAAATATATTATGGATTAAATAATGATTTTGAAACACAGTCTTTCAATGGAGTTAGGGATGGCCTTTTTCGTGGTAATCAGAAATATTATGATTTAGCAAATCTGATCATATATTCCGTTTTTACGTGTACTGGTTCATATAAAAACATATATACAGCTGGAACTGAAGCCATAAAGAATGGTGGAAGTGTTGAGTTAGCAAAAATTGGTGCCTGCGGAGAAGAAGTGTTTAAGACAACAGTTGGAACCGCAGCTGATTTTGCTGGTGAAAAAATTGCACAATCTTGTAGCGATGATATGCTGGCGCAATTTGTTATACAGACAACATTTAGTATTGGTGTTCAAAAGGGAATAGATAAGGCTGCAAAGAGCTTTGGAAAAGGCTTTAGCAATAAGATGTCAAAATATGTAGGAAAAGCTGGAGCAACTTCTACAAAGGGCAGTGCAAAGCTTGGTGATGCCAATCTAGATATGCCAGAAACTTTCAAGGTTAAAGAGCCGGAAGTTCATTCAGAGAGCCCAATGTTTGGCGAAGACTGGAATAGCTACTTTAAAGAAAAGTATGGAGAAGGTAATGTAACCTGGGAAAGTGCGCCTGAAGGACATATAGATAATCCTAATGCATTAACATATAAGTCATTTGAAAAAGAAACATTTTCATCTGGATTTGATTATGAATCAATGTATGAACAGCAGTATCTGGATGGTTTTTCTTATGAGAAACACTTTGCTGGTGGGGACATTGACAGTATTAATACAAAAGCCCCTTCAGGAATCAAGGATCAGGATATTTCATATGCCAGCTTTGAGGGAGAATATGAACCGATAAAATTAAAGTCAAAAGATAATTATCCTGAAAGCCCTATGTTTGGGGAAGATTGGAATAGCTATTTTCAAGATAAGTACGGTTCTAAGAATGTAAATTGGAAAACACGTAGTGTTACTAAGAACAGCTATGGAAAGACAAGTGGAGGTTCTGGATATCAGGGGGGGAGTTACACAGATACAATAACTTGGGGAATCCAAGAAATAAATGTTAGGCCTGAAGGAAAAGGATTCTGGGGGAAGAGGGTTAAACAAAATAATCCACGTGTAGATAATTTTGAATTGAAAATTAATCCTAATAATGAGAGTTATTATTTGCCACATCCTAAAGGTGGATATGTTCAGTTTGAAAAAATGTTAAATTCAACTGTTCAAGATGGAAAGTTAATAATGAAGCAAAAATCATTTTACCATGTTAATGATATGCCTGATTTTGCAAAAACAAAAGTATTGAGCGAAGCGCAAAGACAGATTGATGCCGCGTCGATGGCGGGCTATAAAGTACAATGGTTGGTTTCGGATGAAAATGCGGTAAGCCAATTAAGAGGATTGTTTGAGGGAATGGATATTGAAATAATATATTACCCAGAATAGGAGCATTATGGATTTAATTAAAGAAGAAATAAAAGAATTAGTGACACAAATGAACTATATTTATGAAAATAAGTATTCAAATGCTACATTAAATGATGAGATAAATTATTATCTTTTCCTTTGCGAAAAAGAGGATGCTATTCAAACTAAATATGAAAAAAGTGTTGAGGAGGTATTATATAGTAAATATTATTGGTTTTCAAAATTTAAAAACACATATGAGATGGAGAATGGAGAAGATGCAGGTATTTGTCAAATTCAGTATAAAATATTAGAAGAGATAGATCAAAGATTAGAGAATGGTGTTGATTGGGAGGAAATCAAGGCTATTGAAAATATGGTTATATGAGTTATTTAAATAATCATGTTATTAAATGGTGTGGCAACTCCAGCATTAATTCCAGTTGTTGAATGTGCTTTTGGTGCAACAGTAGTTCGTGATGCCGGATTATTTACTGAGGGATATCAAGACTTTTGCTATGGAACAAAAAAAGGATATTCAGTCTCCGGCAATAAATCCTACCAGAGATATTCTTTTTCTGGGAAATCAGATAAGTGTTGCAGCAGAACAGGTAGTTTTCAATTTAGCTGGCACCTGCTGAATATAGTCAGGTTTTTGCCTTGTTTGCAGAAAGTTTTTCAAATTTTGATGAGAGTTATGAAGCAGTTTTTAATATAAATGGATATCAATTATAGGATATGAAATCGCATAGTAAAATTGGAAGTAGAAATAATATGGGAAAGTGGTTTATGTATCAGCCTAATTATTATAAAGAAGAGGGATTAAAGGCCTTTTCGGTTCACAGTACCTGACACCAACGTGTTTTGAGAATGGTGCAAGTGTTGAGTTAGCAAAGATTACCGCCAGTGGAGAAGAAATGTTTAAGGCAGGAGTTGGAAGCTTAGATGATTTTACTGGTGAAAAGCTTGCTAAGTCTTGTAGTGATGATATGCTGGCGCAATTTGTTATTCAGACAACGTTTAGTTTTGGCGTTCAAAAGGGAACAGACAAGGCTGCAAAGAGGTTTGGAAAAGGCTTTAGCAATAAGATGTCAAAATATGTAGGAAAAGCTGGAACAACTTCTACAATAAGCGGTCCTAAGATTGGTGATGCCAATATAGATATGCCAGAAACTTTCAAGGTTAAAGATCCGGAAGTTCATTCAGAGAGCCCAATGTTTGGCGAAGACTGGAATAGCTACTTTAAAGAAAAGTATGGAGAAGGTAATGTAACCTGGGAAAGTGCGCCTGAAGGACATATAGATAATCCTAATACATTAACATATAAAACTTTCGAAAAAGAAACATTTTCATCTGGATTTGATTATGAATCAATGTATGAAAAGCAGTATCTGGATGATTTCTCTTATGAGGAACACTTTTCCGGTGGGGTTTCAAATAGTAAAAGTCTTAAGAGTGGTATAAAGAACAGTTATGGAAAGACAAATGGAAGTTTTGGATATCAGGGTGAATTTAACTCAGAGTACAATCTTTTGGGAGAAAAAGCACATGAACATTTAACTATAGTTGAAGGATTCAATAAGAAAAAGGGTGGAATCATTGGAGGGCATACAAAAGAAGCATTTGATTCGTTTTCAGAACGACCAGTCAATATTCTTTCAAAAGAAAAATTAGGTGATGGAATATATGAGTATATATATCAAGTTGGAACATTGGAACGTGGACAGTATAAAGAGAATCCAGACGGTTCATATGTTTGGTTAAATAATACATATACGAAAACAGTTATTAATACAGAGGAATTAAGTATAAATACATTTGAAAAAATGGCGCAAAACGCATTTGCAAATGAAGTAATCTATGAAACAGAAGGAGGACAATTATATATTAAAGGTGTTTTAGAGAATGGAGTTAAGGTTGAAGGTTACATTGATAAAACTACTATGGAACTAATATCTTATTATCCGTGCAGTGAGTACAACAACAAAGTAATTATTAAAGGAGTTTTTAAGAATGAGTGATTTAAAAATGGATGAACAATTTGAAGATAGATTTTTTGATGACCATGATAAATATTTTACAGTGATTGCTTTTTTTATGTGGATATTAGAAAGAGCAAAGAATTTTAAAGAACGAATACATGATTTTTCTAATGAAATAGGATTTGGTAATGAAGTATTAGGATGCATTTTTCCTACTATATTTGAGAGCCCAGATGAAGAAGGCTATTTTGAAGAAGGGGTTGAATTTTATGGTATTGTAGGTAATGACGAAGACGAAATAGTGATTGACTATGTAATGTTTTTGAAATGTGTTGAACTTGCGTATTCAATCTATAGTGAAAAATATGGAAGAGATGAAGAAATTGAAAAAGATATAGAATATATGCATGAGAAATATTTGGCATAATGTTTAATAATTTTATATATAGTAATAAATTTTCAAAACGTAAAAGATTTGATTGCTGATGCAAAATGCTTAATAGATAAGATCAAGGAAAAAGGCGTTATTTCTTTTGCAGATATGAGCAATGTAAGTTATTTAAACATATCTGAGGCTCAAAAGATGCAGGAGAATTTTAAGAAAGGGCGCGATTACCTTTGGAGAAATCAAGCTGAACTTAAAAAAGGTGTAGATTATATTTCACAATATGCTGAATATAAAAATGATAAGCTAGCTCAGAAGAGATTTGAATATGGACTTGCCCTTGTAGGAGTGGCAGTACTAGGTATAACGTTAGTTATTAGTACCGCTGGTGCAGGTGCACCATTAGTGTTTACGGGTATAGCTGGAGCCTGTGATGTAGGACTGGTATGTGAGGGTGTACAAGATACTTATTATGGAGCAATAAAAGATATCGAGACACCTTCTATAAATCCTGTTAGAGATTATGCAGGTGCTACATATATAGGTGCAGATTCTACGGCGAAGACCATTGAAGGAATTCAGGAAATATATTATGGATTAAATAATGATTTTGAAACACCATCTTTCAATGGTGTCAGGGATGGTATTTTTAGAGGTAATCAGAAATATTATGATACAGCAAATCTTATAATATATTCCTGCTTTCAGTGTACAGGATCATATAAAAATATATATACAGCTGGAAGTAAAGCCTTAGAGAATGGTGCAAGTGCTGAGTTAGCAAAGATAACCGCCAGCGGAGAAGAAATGTTTAAGGCAGGAGTTGGAAGCTTAGCTGATTTTACTGGTGAAAAGCTTGCTAAGTCTTGTAGCGATGATATGCTGGCACAATTTGTTATTCAGACAACGTTTAGTTTTGGCGTTCAAAAGGGAACAGATAAGGCTGCAAAGAGCTTTGGCGTAGGATTCAGCAATAAGATGTCAAAATATGTAGGAAAAGCTGGAACAACTTCTACAATAAGCGGTCCTAAGATTGGTGATGCCAATATAGATATGCCAGAAACTTTCAAGGTTAAAGAGCCGGAAGTCCATTCAGAGAGCCCAATGTTTGGTGAAGACTGGAATAAGTATTTTCAAGATAAATACGATTCTAAAAATGTGAGTTGGGAAAGTAATAAACTTGTTAATAAGGGTGTTTTAAATAAAACTAAAGAAAGTGTAACAGATACGGTTGTTAAGGGAACTCAACAAACATTAAAAAAATATTACAAGATAGATGAGGGTAAGTTAACAGAAACTAATAAACAAAAGCTCGTCGTAGATATGAAAAAAATATACGATGATGCAGACAAATGTGAACGAGGGGACGTGTTGGTCCCAGAAAATTCAAAAGATGTCAATAGTGTTTATTACAATCAATATATTGATAAATATGATGTAAGTTATAACTGGAAAGATATAGATACTGTAATAGAAACAAGAAAAATGGAAATATTGAAGGAAGGACAACAGTTTGACAGAGTGGGTCCGCCAACTGGAAGATGTACTGGAGCTGTCGGAGAAGATGGTAGCTGCGCTTCGGTAAAGGAAAGATCTATTCCTTATCATTTTAATGAGAAGAATATTACAGAAGAACCGTCTTATCATAGATATGTGGTGGAACAAGATTTTACTGAAGAGAATCTGTCAAGTGCGATAGAAAATTCAATGTATAGTGATGACAAAAAAATCAAAATGCAAGAAAATTTAAAAGAATACTATCGTCGTTCTCGTGATAAAGGATATGGAGATGGGGATGGATTGGCAACAGGAATAATTGCGCCCATGTTCGAAGAAACAACTGGTGCAACAGGAGGCGGGACTCAGTATGATATGCCGTTTAATATGAAGGAGTTAGAAGAAATAGGAATGATTACTGAAGTTTCTAAAGATCAATATTAGAAGAGGTGATAGTTTTGAATTTATCAGATTTATTAAATTGGTATAAAACTCTAAATAATAAAAAAATTCCAAAGTATATAGAAATAATGGATGCAAATAATAATCAAGTTTGTGTTGATAATAGCTGGATGAATGTTGTTAATGCTTGGGGAATTTGTTTTGATGGTAAGAAATGGAAATACATAGAAACAGATTCGGAAAGGGGTTATGTAGATATTTATAAATTATTTAATACTGAAGAAGATGTAGTTAATTATGCTAAGGATTCGTTAAGAAAAACTTATTTATCATTTGATGGTAATTCAAAAAGTGAGATGCTTACTAGGTTTATACAAAAGAAATTTGGATATACTCAAGAGCATGCTATAGAGTGCGTTGAGACTATAAGTAAATATGACGATATATTTGAAGAATTTTTCAACTATGCTAGGATTGGCAAATTTTTTAAGAAAGACAAAAGTAAAACAATAGTATTAGAGTATGATGCGGAAAAGCTTAATTCCCAATATGGATTTACGCCTTTAGAAGCGTATATGTGTTTAGTATTACTAAGGGATAATCCTAAAATGACTTTAAATGAAATCAAGTTAAACCTTTCTTGATTATGAAAGATTCCTTTATTTAAAGTATATGAATTGATACTAAAGCTTTTATGGGCATATCAGGATACTTTAGAGAATGGAAAAACAAAGCTGAAAAATCTTAGAGACGGAATTGCTACATATGATGCTGATTTTAAAGCAAATAAGTTTCAGAATATAAGGGAAATATTATGATACAGCAAATCTTATAATATATTCCTGCTTTCAGTGTACAGGATCATATAAAAATATATATACAGCTGGAAGTAAAGCCTTAGAGAATGGTGCAAGTGTTGAGTTAGCAAAGATAACCGCCAGCGGAGAAGAAATGTTTAAGGCAGGAGTTGGAAGCTTAGCTGATTTTACTGGTGAAAAGCTTGCTAAGTCTTGTAGTGATGATATGCTGGCACAATTTGTTATACAGACAACATTTAGTATTGGTGTTCAAAAGGGAATAGATAAGGCTGCAAAGAGCTTTGGAAAAGGCTTTAGCAATAAGATGTCAAAATATGTAGGAAAAGCTGGAGCAACTTCTACAAAGGGCAGTGCAAAGCTTGGTGATGCCAATCTAGATATGCCAGAAACATTAAAGGTTAAAGAGCCAGAAGTACATTCAGAAAGCCCAATGTTTGGTGAAGACTGGAATAGCTACTTTAGAGAAAAGTATGGAGAAGGTAATGTAACCTGGGAGAGTGCACCTGAAGGACATATAGATAACCCTAAGACATTAACATATAAAACTTTCGAAAAAGGAACATTTTCATCTGGATTTGATTATGAATCAATGTATGAACAGCAGTATCTGGATGATTTTTCTTATGAGGAACACTTTACTGATGGGAAGATTAATGAAATAAATACAAAAGATGTTTCAAAAATCAATGATCAGGATATTTCATATGCCAGCTTTGAGGGAGAATATGAACCGATAAAATTAAAGTCAAAGGATTATTATCCTGAAAGTCCAATGTCTGGTGAAGACTGGAATAGCTATTTTCAAGATAAGTACGGTTCTAAGAACGTAAACTGGGAAACACGTAGTGTTACTAAGACCAGCTATGGAAAGTCAAGTGAAAATATTGCCAAGACCAGCTATGGAAAGTCAAGTGAAAATATTGCCAAGACCAGCTATGAAAAGTCAATAGAAAATACAGAGTTTTTTAAAGAAAATGGCGGATTGGATGCTTCGGATTACATTTCAATTCATTCAAGAAAACATATGTACAATCCGGATACACTATCTACGCCTAAAAAAACTCAATATGGAAAAGATGTTAATGTCGGAGAACTGTGTAAGGATACTATTATGAATCCGGATGAAGTGGTTTATAATACAGATCAAAACGTAATGATATATAAGAAAAAGTATCCTTTTAACATTAGTACGAGTGAGACACCGACAGGAACGCATAGAGTTTTTATACCATTAAATACACAAGGAAAGAAAACAATTAGAATGAGCCAATTTCCATTGTTTGAAGGTGATTGATATGAAATATGAAATTGAAAAAGTATTAAATACTATTATTCCTGAAAGAATAAAGAAAATAATTGAAACAAATAAAGAAATAAACATTAAAGTAGATGGTGAGACGAATAATTTTATAGTCCTTTCGCCAAATGAAATGCTTGAAGCATACAATGAACAAAAAGATTTATTTGGTTACAATATTATTCCGTTTGCTTTATTAGATGATGATTACTTATGTTTAAACTACCAAAATCATAATATTTCAATTATTTATTGGAGTTCAGAAAGGGCAATGGAATCAAAGAAATTAGCAATATTCGAATTGTATTCGTCGTATGATGATTTTATAAAAACATGCATCACAATCAAGCCTTCCAACAAGCAGGTTTAATAGTATTTCTATGGACATTCGGTTATGAGTAGAACAGTATTCTCCAGATTGCCGAATGGTTGGATCAATGCCTGCATAAGCAACAAGTGAAGAGGAGTTTTTAAATCTACGTATATCTCCGATTTCGGCAAGTATACTAGCGGCAGATATAGGTGTGATGCTTGGTATTGTATGAAGGTACTATTAATAATCTTGAAGGAGATGCATATTACGATTTTATAAAGGTAAATGAAGCTGCAGGATATTCAAGTACGCTTACGGGATATACCTGGCATCATGTAGAAGATGGAAAAACTATGCTATTAGTTCCTAGTGATTTACATGGTGCTGTAAGACATACAGGAGGAGCTTCACTAATTAGAAAAGGAATAAGACCATAAGAAGGAGAAATGAATGATAATACCAGGAATAGTACAAATAAATGGAATTTGGAGAGGAAAAATTATTTTAAGTTCATGGAATGATTTTTTGGGTGAAAATTAATAGCGGATTCATTGATTGATTTTTTAGATAAAATAGAGGAGAATGATAATTATTATTTAGAAATGCTTGAGTGATACAGGAAGATATTAAGTTTCTTTATAATAAATGATCAGGTAGAGAGAGTTTTGAATCAGGTGCATTGGCAAAGATTCTTAAATTAGATGATGAGAGTATAAAAGATAATAATCATTATCCTTATGATTTAGTACACTATAAAAATAATATAATTTTTAATGATGTAAATGGAGATTATTCTGTTAAAAAAGAAAAAGTTGAATATTCTGAAGGAATTAAAGAAAATGCTGCATTGGAACAGATAATACCTAAGAGATTTCATCAGCTTGTTAGTCAGGTGATTAATGATTATCAAAAAATGGATGACAAAGCATTTTGGAAAAAATATGAGTTAGATCAAGTTTGGTTTGACCTTAAAAATTTTTCAAAAGATAAAGAGAATGGATTACTTGGAACCATAATCCTTTTTGAACTTGTAAATAAAGGATATATCTTACAGCTTGATTGGAAAGAAGATTTAGAAGATTATGAAGACGATATTGAAAACTACTGGGATGATGAAGATACAAGGATAATCCAGTTTATCACAGATAGTGAACAATACTATTATGCAAGGTTATAAGTTGTTAAGAAAAAGCAGAAAGAAAATTGAAAGGTGTAAATATGGGAAAATATTATTTGTATAATGTGAATTATAAAGGAGAAGATGCTTTAAAGGCATTTTCAGTTACAGATTCGGGAAAGATTTATTTTTATAATATGAACTATGCTAAATTCAGAAATCCATTAGGTCTTTGTGACGTGTGTCCAATAAGTGTAATCTCGGGTGCTTATTTAGGACGACCAATCGTTTTTTATGCCGTGGCAAAAAGAAAAAGAGAAATCAAGGCATACTATAATCACATAAGAAATTACAATGTTTTTGATAAAGTAATTAATGAACATCTGGAAGATAAAGTTGGTTTTGAAATTACAAGAATAACTTCGGTTAAAGAAATGAAGTCATATTCACTGGTTAAATATCGTTATATTGAACCAGATGGTAAAGAAAAAGCAGAGTATATAGCGATTCATAATAATCTTAATGATTATGATGAGCTGATTTCTGCAATGAAGAAGCTAAGAGACAGAACTAAAAATAAATGTGCAAAATGTGGAAGTTATTTAGTTAATGGTGTATGTGAAAATTGCGGAAGTAGGGAAGTTGCTAAAGAAAACAATGGAGCTATGGCCTATTTGATCGGAGCTATAATATTTGGAGTTTTAGCATTACTGGCAGTGATAATGCAGTTTACAGAAGATGTATCTGAAGAGGAAATGAGTATCATAATGATAATTAGCAAAGTAATGCTTTTTGTTGGACCTTCGTTTGCAGCAGTATTTGGCGTCGAGTATTACAAAAGGAAATAAATAATATGATATTAAAAAGAGCCAGAAGAAAAATTGATTTTGATATTATAAAAAAATTATATATTGATTCATTTCCAGCTAATGAAAGAGCTCCATTTTATATGTTAAAGAGAAGAGCAAAACAAAGAAAGGCTGATCTCTGGTGTATTTATGATGAGAATCTTTTTGTTGGTATGGCGTATGTAGTTTCATATAAGAATCTTTCTTATTTGTTTTATTTTGCCATTGAAGAGACTTTAAGAGGAAAGCATTATGGCACTAGAGCATTAAAGACAATATTTCGCTTATATGAAAAAAATAAGATTTTCCTAGCCTTAGAGGACTGGGAAGAAGATGCAGATAATAAAGAAGAAAGACTAAAAAGACATGATTTTTATCTAAGAGCCGGGTTAAAGGATATACCTTATTATTTAAAAGAAGTTAATATGATCTATATGCTTATGGGCAGATGTGACTTAGTTCATCCAAAGGAATATAAGGCTTTGATAGATAATTATCTTGGCTTTCCTAAAAAATATCTTTTGGATATGAGAATTATTAAATCAAAGGATAGGATAAAAAAGACATCTGGCATAAAAAATGGAGAAAAGGTATGGGATTAAAAGATTTATCAGGTGTTCCGTGGCATATTGAAAAATTTACAAGGGCAGAGGGTGACGAGAGAAGGCATCGAAGTAATTGTAAATATTTTAGGAAGCCTGATGCTTTTTGTGTATTATATAAAGAAAAATGCCATGGATCAGCACATTGTGATAATTATGTTTATAAAGAAAAAGCTCCTGTAATTCAACCAATAGTTATAAAAAAATACAAAAATGATTACGGATCCAATAATTTGAGTGATGAGCAAAAGGAAAGGCTATTGGCTATAAAAAACAAAAGATATGGCCATAGGTCAAAAGAAAATGATAATAAAGATATAAAAGTGGGAACACATGTAAACCATAATATTTTCGGAGAAGGAATAATAGTAGAAATTAATTCGTATATCGTAGTTCAGTTCGATAATGGTGAAATTAAAAGATTTAAAAAAGATACAAATTATTTTGATATTATAAGATGAGGATTACATATGAAAGAAAAAGAATATGTGATAAAGGGTGGACAAGATGACTTATTTCAAAGAAAAAGGTAACACCATGGTAATTACAACAAAAGATATATTATTACGGACGCGACCTATATTACTGGTTTCACACGATTTTGAAGATGGTATGTGGGAGTTCTTAGATGGAGATGATGTGGACGAGAATAATGCTTGTATTGTTTCATTGGATGAAATATTGAGAATAGATGGTTCTTTAAATGCTTTACATGACTTACCCTTAGGGTGGATTGCATACAGAAATGATATTAATGATGTATGGAAAAGGGGCAGAGATGTAAATGGGAGCCAGTTGACAAATAATTCTAAAAACGTAGATTTATAAAAAAGTACCAGACGTCTGACAAAGGCCAATTAGACAGACTCTCAGACATCTGGTACTTATAGATATTTACGTTTTTTATTTATTAAAAGCAATAAGATTAAAGAGTAACAATGCAATACCACAAATAATCATGCCAATACCGGATTTTCTTGTTTTTTCAACTATTTGGGAATCTTCACGAAAATCTTTTTTTGTGCAAGTCTTTGGTGCAACTGCCATTATTAGACCAAATAGGACCATAGCGCCATTCACAAAATACGTAACTACTTCATAATTCATTTTTTCAAACACCTCTACATTAATAATTTTTTGCTAACTATATGCCACTTTTTCGTAAATGTCAAGAAACCTAGAATTAGGGAGTAAAGAGTCAATATACTTAGCCTACTAGCATTTGGTACAGTTAGTTAAGTGACGATATAGTATTCCTTTTTTGCCGCTGATAAAGAGCATTATCCCCATTGTTATAGGGAAAATTATGGCAAATCCGATTCCTAATCGCATATTTCCGTTTGTTAAAGACATGACAGCACCAGCCAGTGTTGGGCCGCTGGCACAGCCAAGATCTCCTGCCAATGCAAGCAGAGCAAACATTAAGGTTCCACCATTTCTTATTCCTGATGAGGCTATACTAAAGGTTCCTGGCCAGAAGATTCCTACTGAAAAGCCGGCTAAACCACAGGCCAGAAGTGTGATAGTAGGATCTGGAACAAAAATGATGATAGAATAAGCCAATACGCAGAGAAAAGTTGAAACCTTCATAAATTTCTTTAATTCTATTCTTTCGCCTATTTTCCCATAAATTGCTCTGGATGTACCCATACAAAAAGCAAAAAGCATCTGACCTAAAAGATCTCCAACTTCTTTTGAAACGCCAAGCCCTTTTTCTGCAAAGGCTGAAGACCATTGATTTACGCCCTGTTCTGAAGCACCTGCGCAGACCATCATTATGACCATTATCCAGAAAAACTTATTTTTAAACAGAACTTTGAAACTGGAAGTTTCTCCAGCCATATTACCTTCTAATTCAACTATAGGAACAAAGGTAAAGAGAATTAGGTCCATCAAAGGGATAATGCACCAAAGTAAGGCAAGTATTCTCCAGTTATTGATTCCAATAAATTTAAAAAATATAGTACTAAGCAGAACTACTGAAACATGTCCCCAACTGTAAAATGAATGTAAGAGGCTCATTGCAGCCTCTTTATTTTTTGTTGGGCAGGCCTCAACGATAGGGCTTACTAATACTTCATCTAGTCCGCCACCGATTGCATAGAAACAAACCGAGATAAGAATACCTATAAATGGATCATTAAATGCAGCTGGTAATACTGTCAGAAGTATAAGACCGGTTATAACACAAGTATTTGATATGATCATTGATATTCTATATCCAATTCTTTTTATCAGGGGAGTTGATAGAAGGTCTACTAGCAGTTGGATTATAAAATTTGTCGTAATGAAAAGTGTTATTTTTGATAAAGGCATTTTAAATTCAGTCTGCATCTGAATAAAAAGAAGTGGTAAGAAGTTATTTACTATAGATTGGACGACATAACCTAAAAATGCTGCTTTTATCGTTAGCTCATATTTTCTTTCTGACATTTTTTTCTCCTGTTAATTTAATAATATTTTTTTTACGACACCATAATGCAAATAACAAATGCGTTGTAAAGAAAAATTTAAAAATGCTATATAATTAAAAACAATAGGCTATACTGCCATAATATTTATAACCAATTAATCTTAACATGTTCATTTCAAATTGCAATTGATAAAGAAAACTGAAAATTCCGAAAACGTTTTCGGAATCTTTGTTAATTATTAACAAAATTTAGGCTGATTGTGGAAACTGAATAAATATTGCATTGACAAATTTAAGCGTTTAAATCACTATGTGTAATACGCAGCGCGCTGTGCTATAACTTTTTAACTAAAAAACCAGAGAGAAAGGAATAGTTGAAAATGAAAGCACTAGTATGGTCAAAAAATAAAAAACTTGAGTTGGTTGACATTGAAAGACCAACTATAAAAGATGATAACGATGTATTGATCAAGATAAAATACAGTGGAATCTGCGGAACGGACCTTCAGGTCATAAAGGGAAATGAAACTATAGTTTCAGATATCGTCCTTGGTCATGAAGCCATTGGTGAAGTTGTAGAAGTAGGAAAAGCAGTTACTGAGTATAAAGCGGGAGATGAAGTGATCATTGATCCTAATCAGTATTGTTGTGATTGTGATTATTGTAAGAGAGGTTTAACCAATTTTTGTACAGGTTATAACGGGGGATTAAAGATCGCTGGTATCAATGTACATGGTACATTTGCAGAATATTTCTGCTGTCACAAAAGATATCTTTACAGCATTCCTAAAACCATGAGTCCTGAATGTGCTGTTCTTGTTGAGCCACTTACATGTTGTCTTAATAATATCAGAGCCGCAGCCATAAGAGAAAATGAAACTGTATTAGTTATGGGATCAGGTCCAATGGGTGCCTTATGCCAGTTGATAGCTAAAAGAAGAGGGGCTAAGGTCGTTGCATCTGAAAATTCCTTATATCGTAAAGAGATTGTTTCAAAATGGTGTGATGTTGTTTTATCTTCGGAGGAAATGACAGAGGACAAAGTAAGAGAGATAAATAACGGTCGACTTTTTGATGTGATAATCGATACAGTTGGAAATCAGCTTGAAAATGCTATTTCACTTGTTGAAAAACACGGCAGGATAATTCCTATGGGTATGAATAAAGTATTTAGTGCCAGTGTTAAGCCTTACACCTTTATCAATAAAGGCATTTCTCTTATAGGTGCCAGTGAATATAATATGCTCTTTACAGATACTATTGAGATGCTTGAATCCTATGAAAATGTTGGAAGTCTCCTTACTCATACATATAAGATCGAGGACTATAAAGAAGCTTTTAGCTCCATTCTCGGATTTGATATGGAAACAGGAGAAAGACGTGATATTAAAGCTATGAAGGTAGCATTTGAATTTTAAGGAGTTTATATGAATAAAGCGGTTAGATTAGACAGGTTCTATGATTATATTTCTGAATCAGATGACAGTAAGGAAATTTATATTCCACAGGTTTGGAATAGCTTCATTGGATGTTTGTATGAGGAAACGAACAAAAAAAATGTAATTAGGGTAAATGAAGCTCAGTATTTTAAAACAGTTATCGAAAAAATCCGTGAGTTAAAGGATGAAATGGATACGGATATAAAGCATTCAAGAATTTATTGTGCTATGCCTAGATATACTATGGCCTGGGATACTAAGGGTGATGGAAGTATCAGCAATGGTACATTGGTAAGAATGCTTGCACTTTTACCAATCTTAAAGAAAATGCAGGTGAATGTATTATATCTGCTTCCAATAACCGAATACAGTACAAGAAATCAAAAAGGTGATATGGGTTCTCCATTTGCCATAAAAGATTTCTATAAGCTGGATCCTAATCTCCATGATGAAATTATTGACGGGATGAATGATTTTAGTCTGGATGATGAATTCCATATTTTGGTAGAGGCAGCTCATCTAATTGGTATCAGGATAGTTATTGATTTTATCCCTAGAGTTACAGCTAGAGATAGTAATCTCATATTAGAACATCCTGACTGGTTCTATTGGATCGATAAGGATTATGAGAAAGATTTTAAGACTCCGGAGATACCTGGACTTGATTTCTTTGAAGAATGCACAGTTGATAACATTGAAAAGGTTTATCTTGCTGAGTCAACAAAGAAGCATCTTACTCATTTTAGAAAAGCTCCAAATTTATTAAATACAGCAAAATGGGAAGAAGTAGTAGAAAGAATACATGAAACAGGAGAAAATGCTTTAGCTTTGATAGAAAAGGAGTTTGGTATTACAACACCTCCTGCCCATTCTGATTGGATCAATGATGTACAGCCAATCTGGACAGATATTACATTCTGGAAGCTTTATATGGATAACAATCCCTGGGCTTCTAAATATCTTTCAAAGGATCAGCCTGACTATGTAATGTTTGATACTATAAAAACTAATAAATTCCCGGCGAAGGAACCAAATCAGCAGTTGTGGGATCTTTTTGAAGACGTTTTAAAATATTACGCAACTGAATTTAAGCTTGATGGATTCCGTTTTGATATAGGACATACACTTCCACCAGCTCTGTTACAGAGACTTTTTGCAACTGTCCGTGAATATGTTAAAAATCCAATCTTTATCAGTGAGGATCTTTTTAACAGAAATCATGAGAGTGCAAGAAAGACTGGATATAATATAATGCTTGGATCAAGCTGGAATGAAGTAAGCCATATCTCAAAGGAGACATATGAGAATTTTATCTTGGAATTAAAAGATATGAATATTATGGCTTATGCCTGCGCAGAAACACATGATACTCCACGAATCGTAACGAGAAAAGGTGGAAAGAAATTATCAAGATCTCTTGCTATCGTAAATAATTTCCTTCCTAATGGAGCTCATTTTATGTTAGCAGGATATGAGATAAATGAGTCTCAGCCTATGAACTGTGGGCTTGCTGATAATACAAATGGAGCGCCAATAAAGAAGGCTTTCTTTAATGAGATGATAATGGATTGGGACAGTGATGATGCAAAGAAGATGATCGATTATCTGATAAATGTAAATACTATCCGTAAGGATTTAGAAGATTCGATTGATGCAAAAGATTTTGAGATGATGGATATAGATAATTCTGCTATCGGATTTAAATACGGCGATGATGCGATGGTATTTTTTAACACTGATATGGATAATCCTGTAAATATCCATTTGCCAGAGGATTCTTTGGATAATTATAAGGTAGCAGTATCAAGTTCTGATTCATTTCCTCAAAATAACGAAAGCAGTGAGATCACATTAGATGGAGCAAGTGCGCTTCTTTTATGCAAAAGATAGGAGGAGCCGTGGAAGATAATAAGATCATTATCTGGCATGAGATGGATGGCGCTGGTGATTCCAGCCGCATATTCATTGAAAAAATCTGCCAGGAGATAAATGAAAAGTATGGCGTGGAATTTGATATTAAGTGCATGAATATTTCTCCTTATATTGAGCGCCTTAAAAATCTTGATAAAGAAAATGAAAAACCAGATGTTATCTTTATTCCTCAGGATTTTGTATCTGTGGAAGAATTTAATCTGGCTGAAGTACCTTCAAAATATCAGGATTATATGGATAGGTCTATCTGGGACTCCATGAAATATAAGGGGGTTCAAAGAGGAGTTCCTTATGCCAGAGGAAACCATGCTGTTCTTTTTTACAATAAAAAGTATTTTAAAAAAGCCCCGGAAAACTTTGAAGAAATAAAAAACTTAAATGAAATTTTAAATGATAAAGTTAATCCATTTGCGATAGATCTGGAAGTTGCATATTGGCTTCTGCCATTTATATATACGATAGGCAAAAATCCAATAGAAGAGGGCAGATTTTACATTTCAGAAGAGAATGAAAAAAAAGTAATAGATTTCTTTGATGAATTGATAAAGAAAAGATCACTCTGCAGTTGTGAGGCTATATCCACAATGCTCGAGGATTTTTTAGAGGGAAAAATAGCTTCCATGATAAATGGTGAATGGTTGTATGAATATCTCCTGAAAGAAATGGGAGATGATCTGGGAGTGGCTGAACTGCCACAAATTGGTAACAGGGCTATGACAGGTGTAAAAACTTCAGTTGGTATCGCTTTTCCATGGGATAGTGTTAATGGCAGAAAATCAAAAGCTATAGATATTTTTATCAGATATATGCTTAGCGAGGATGTTCAGAGAAGATGGTTCACTGAGTATCATAGATTTCCGGTTAACAATGTGATCTCAAGGGAATTAGAGACAAAAGACTTAGACGAAAATATGAAAGCCAGTCTAAGACAGATGCAAAAAAATGTTTTTTTACAAAATGATTCTTGTATTAAGGATATGTGGACTGGAGTTGACAAGATCTTAGCCAAGATAAGAAAGATATATGACAGGGAGTAAAATCATGAAAATAGAATTAGTTAGTGAAGTTTCCATTGATGGAAAGATTACATTTGGAATGGGAAAGAGCAGTAAAGATTTATTTAATTTAATGACGGAGGATGACCTTAAGTATATTCATTCTATCCGTAGCAAAGTTGATGGTATTTTAGTAGGGATGAATACTATAAGAAATGATAATTCGTCACTTACATGCAGATATGTAGAAGGAAAGAATCCTATAAGAGTAATACCTACAAACTCACTTGATCTTAGAGATGATTTCAATATCTTAAGTGATGGATATAAGACCATTATCCTTACGACAAATAAGAATCGTGATCGTTCAGAAAAGTATAAGTCATATACTAATGTGGATTTTGTATTTGCAGGGGAAGATTCTGTGGATTTTGAAAAAGCCTTTGAAATCCTTGAGAGTGAATATGACATTCATAACATTATGTTAGAGGGTGGAGGAACTCTCAATTGGACACTTATCCAGAAAGATATGGTGGATGAATTGGTTGTTTTAAGACTTCCAATAATCATTGGAGGAAGAAACAATGTTTCTTTGGTTGATGGTGAAGGTTTCAAGCATTTTAAGGCTTCAAAGAAATATAACCTTAAAGGTCTTGAATTTAGAAATGGTATTGTAGTTGAACGTTACGAAGTTGCATAAGGAGAAAATATGGAAAAGAAGAAATTTTATGATAATTTAAAAATGATAGCTATTCCTATCACAGTACAGAGTTTATTTCAGGCTATATTAAGTCTTATTGATGAGGTAATGATAGGAAATCTTGGAACAGCAAGTATTGCAGGTGTTGGACTTAGTATTAAGTTTACTTCACTTTTTTCTGTAGTAATGTCTGCAATTGTTACTGTAGCAGGTATTCTCATAGCGCAGTATAAAGGTAATGATGATGAAAGAGGAATGTGTATAAGTTTCTTTTCTAATTTGTATCTTCTTCTTGGTATTTCTATTATATTTATAATCATTGCAGTTATCTGTCCTGAGCAGATTATGAGCTTATATTCAAAAGATATGAATACAGTTCATCAGTCAGCTATATATCTTAGAATAGTTGTTGTTGGATTTATTCCACAGATTTTTGTATTAATGATCTCAACATTGCTTAGAAATTTAGATGCAGCAAAGAAATTAATGTATGCAAGTTTACTTTCTGTTATCACTAATACATTATTCAATTACTTACTTATCAATGGTATTGGATTCCTTCCTAGAATGGGAATCATGGGTGCAGCAACAGCCACATGTTTATCACGTGTTGTAGAACTTATATTTGTATGGTGCATTTATAAGAGAGTCAGCAAGAAGACAGGTTTTTGTCTTTCTCATATGGGAGATGTATCATTTGGATTTATGAAGAAGATTGGTATCATTCTTGCGCCAATCCTTATATCTGAATTCTTATGGAGTTTAGGGGATAATGTATATGCGGTTATCTATGGACATCTTGGTACAACAGCATGTGCTGCTATGACAATTACTTATCCTATTCAGGGACTTGCAATCGGTGCATTATCCGGTGTTGCAGCGGCTTCGGGTATTATAGTTGGTGCATCTTTAGGTGCAAAAGATGAGGAACAGGCTTATACTGATGCCAGCAGAATTTTAAGACTTACTGTAATAAGCGGAATCATCTTAAGTGTAGTTATTGCTCTTGTGGCACATCTTTATGTTCTTTTCTATAATGTAGAGCCTGATGTTCGTAAAAATGCTATTTATATCTTATATGCTTATACATTGGTATTCTGTGGTAAGGTTATCAACATGGTTCTTGGTGGTGGAATCCTTCGAAGTGGTGGACAGACTCAGTACACCATGATGATAGTAATCGGTGCTACCTGGCTTGTAGGTGTCCCTCTTGGACTTATAACAGCTTATACTTTCCATTGGCCAATATATATTGTTTATTTTGCTTTATCATTAGAAGAATATGTTCGTGTAGCATTTAAAGTGAAATTATTCAAATCAAGAAAATGGATGAATAATCTTGCTATAGATTGATCCTTTTATAATTATCCTATATTAATTAGGAAGAGTTTTCCCTACGGTACTGATATGTGCTGTAGGGATTCTTTACATTCTATATTAAAAAAATTATTAAATTTTAGTTATTCCATATATCCACTTGTACGTAAAGGATCAAAACCATGATTTTTAAGTAGTTCATTAATCTCTATTATATTTCTTTTATTTTCGTTAAAAAGTATCATCAAAAAAGCATCTCTGGGAATTTTGGGATACAAAGCTGGGAGTTCATACATCTTAAGAATTCTCTGAGTTTCTTCCAGGGAAAATTCTGAAGCGTAACAAAGACGAAGAATTATATCTCTTTGTCTCGTATGTTTTTCGCCGGACAATAGTTTATAGCCATATTTTTCGGGAATGTCGGCACGAAGGAATGTCGGAATAAATGTTGATAATATGTCCGTGAATGGATATATGATGAATCCAATTTTTTCAACAACAGTATATGATGGAAAAAAGGATTATGATGATATCACTTTATTAAAAAGTCAACTTGAAGAAAATGGTATTACATCTATAAATGATGTAGAATTGACATTTCATATCTATGATGCTGATACTTATGAAACAATAACAGATTCAGATACCATAAAGTTTTCAGCCGAATAAGTTTTTTGTTATAAAGGGTGTATGAATTACATACGCCCTTATTTTATGCTATAATGACCTGGATTAATTAGTTATTGTTGTAGAGAGGAATTTATGGATATACCAGAAGAAGTTTTATCTAAATATGAGATAGAATCAACTATTTCTGATAGAAAACATATTTATAGTGCTTTCAGTATTGAAATGGGAGATAAATGTATTATCAAAGAAATTTCAAAAGATAATAAAGTAATATATGAGATCCTACTAAATAGTAAGATTAATGGAGTCCCTAAAATTAAAGAAATAATAAAGATTAATGAAAATAAATATTATATAGTACAGCAGTTCGTTAATGGGCCTTCACTTACAAAATATATTGAATATAATAAAGATCTCATAGATGAAAAATGGGTTATTGGTTTTATAAGCCAGATGTCATTAATATTAAATGATATTCATTCTACTAATCCACCTATAATACATAGAGATATAAAACCTGATAATATAATAATTGCTTATGATGAAAGTCCGATAATTATTGATTTTGATATATCCAGACTATTTGGAAATAAGAAAAATAAGGGGAAAAAAAGTAAAGATACTACTATAATGGGAACTGTTGATTTTGCAGCACCCGAGCAGTTTGGTTTCGGAGAAACTGATTCTAGAACTGATATATATGGACTTGGAGCTACAGTGGAATATATCATTAATTATATAGGTATACAATCGGATTGCCTTGATAGATTTGTGAAAAAATGTATGCAGATCGATCCGGAAAATAGATTTCAGAATTCTAAGGAAATATTATCTTTTATATCGGGTCATAGCAATGCAGACAATAATAAAGATAAAAAAGAAGAAAAGAATAATCCTGCATCAGATAAAAAGAATGATTCTTATAAAGGATTATATGGAGGAAAAGTATTCAGATTTTTACCTCCTGGTTTTAGAACAGGCTATATTGGAAAGATGATTACTGCTTCTATAGTATACATACTTAATTTTCAGGTAGCATTTGCATATGAATCTGAAAATATAAATGACAGTAGAGTTTTATTTATTAATAGGTTATGTATGTTCATAGCACTAATGGGCATTTGTTTTTTTTCAAATGATTATATGGGAGTACAGAGTTTGTTTAAGATAACTTCCAGTAAAAATAAGAAGATAAGATATATCGGAATCGTATTTTATGATTTTGTTATATTTTGTATGTTAGTTGCTATTTGTATGATTTTAGAAAATATTATTAAATAGTAAGAGGATTAAATATGATACCAGATTACCATTTACATACTGAATTTTCCGGAGATTGTGATACCGCAGTAAAAGATCTTATTAATAAGGCTATAAGCCTTGGAATGAGAGAAATATGTATTACAGATCATAATGATCTGGATTTTCCGAAGTTACCGGATGAAGTTGACTTTAACTTAGATATGGAAAAATATATTCCATATTTAAAGAAAGTAAGAGAAGAGTTTAAAGATAAGATTGATATAAAGATTGGTGTAGAGCAGGGGGTTATGCCTTCTACCTGCGAAAAACTTTCTTCGTTTTCTGATAAATATAAAGAGCTGGACTTTATAATATGTTCCTCTCATTTTGTTGATGGAATGGATCCTTATTATCCGGAGTTCTTTGAAAAATATACTGAAAAAGAAGGATATAGGAAGTATTTTGAGACGATACTTTATAATTCAGAACATTTCCTTGATTTTAATGTTTATGGGCATTTGGATTATATCCTAAGATATGGACCTACTAAGGCAAAAAACTTTAATCCAAAAGAATATCTGGTCATATTTGAGCAAATTTTTAAAAATCTTATCAGCAATGGAAAAGGAATTGAGATTAATACTGGAAGTCTTACCAGAGGACTTGATTTTGCTCATCCAAATGATGAATTACTGAAGCTTTATAAGGAATTGGGAGGTGAAATAATAACCTTCGGTTCTGACAGTCATAAACTGGATACATTAGGTTATAATTTTATCGAAGAATCCATGAGACTGAAGAAGTTAGGGCTTAAATATTATTGTACATTTAAAAATATGAAGCCAATATTTCATAATTTGTGAAAAAACAAAGAAAATATTAAACAAAAAATTGGTTACGGAATCGATTTAAACTATCAAAATGCCTAGTTTATCTGGTTTTATGAGAAACTGACTAATTTACACTTGAAATTCATGGCCTAAAACTGTATAGTTTATGTGTGAGTGAATAAATGATTCACGGATTATATTGTTACTTTTCCACAGTAACAAGAAAAGAAAATAAATTTTCTAGGAGGAATTTTAACATGGCAGTTAAAGTAGCGATTAATGGTTTTGGTCGTATCGGACGTCTTGCTTTCAGACAGATGTTCGGCGC
>DFFQ01000064.1:0-8286 GCA_002371025.1 Lachnospiraceae bacterium UBA3772
GCAGGAACCTTGGCTCGTTGCCTACGCAAAAAAAGGGCCGGGAGCATATGCTCTCAGCCCTTGATTTTATTGGGTTTTATCGTCACTTGCAAACCGCTTGGAACTACTCACCCATTATTCCAGCTCTATAGTTCCTGGTGGTTTTGAAGTAAGGTCGTACATTACGCGGTTTACTCCCTTTACTTCATTTATGATTCGATTCATGACCTTCTGGAGCACTTCAAATGGAATCTCTGTGCAATCTGCTGTCATGAAGTCTGATGTGTTTACAGCACGAAGAACTACAGCATAATCATATGTTCTGAAGTCTCCCATAACACCGACTGAACGCATGTTAGAAAGAGCTGCAAAGTACTGATTTGGCTTAGCCTTCATAAGGCCTGCGTTATATGCCTTATCAATCTCTTCTCTATAGATAGCATCTGAGTCCTGAACTATCTTAACCTTTTCAGCTGTTACTTCACCAACAATTCTTATTCCAAGTCCTGGACCTGGGAATGGCTGACGGAATACAAGATATTCTGGAAGTCCAAGTTCAAGACCTGCGCGTCTTACCTCATCCTTAAAGAGCATTCTGAGAGGCTCAACAATTTCCTTAAAGCGAACATCTTCAGGAAGTCCACCTACATTGTGATGAGACTTGATAGTAGCTGATTTTCCAAGTCCTGATTCAATAACGTCAGGGTAGATAGTACCCTGAGCAAGGAAATCAACTTCACCGATCTTAATAGATTCTTCCTCAAATACGCGGATGAATTCTTCACCGATGATCTTTCTCTTCTTCTCCGGCTCAGTAACGCCTTCAAGTTTCTTATAATATCTTTCAGCAGCATTTACACGGATGAAGTTAAGATCGAACTTACCCTTCTCACCGAAGATCTCTTCTACCTGATCGCCCTCATCTTTACGAAGAAGACCATGATCTACAAATACGCAGGTAAGCTGTTTACCTACAGCTTTTGCAAGAAGAGCTGCTGCAACAGATGAATCAACACCACCTGAAAGAGCAAGAAGAACTCTTCCATTTCCAATCTTCTCGCGAAGCTCTTTTATTGTTGACTCAACAAAGCTGTCCATCTTCCATGAACCGCTGCATCCACATACATCGATAACGAAGTTGCGGAGCATATCCTGTCCCTGTTCTGTATGCATTACTTCTGGATGGAACTGAGTAGCATAAAGCTTTCTTTCCTCATTTTCCATAGCAGCTACAGGACAATCCTTAGTTTTAGCTGTAATCTTAAATCCCTCTGGAACTTCCGCAATGTAGTCTGTATGACTCATCCAAACATTAGGATTCTTCTTAACGCCTTTAAAAAGCTTAGAATTCTCCTCAAGAATTTCTGTAGCTGTGTGACCATATTCACTTACTGGAGCGGTAGCAACCTTACCTCCAAGAAGATGAGCCATAAGCTGTGAACCATAACAGATACCCATAACAGGAATTCCAAGGTCAAAAATTTCCTTAGAATAACTTGGTGAAGTCTCAAGATAAACACTATTAGGTCCACCTGTAAAAATGATACCCTTTGGATTTATCTCTTTGATCTCATCAAGAGTCATAGTGTATGGGCGAACTTCCGCATAGACATTGCATTCTCTGACACGTCTAGCGATAAGCTGATTGTACTGACCTCCAAAGTCAAGCACGATGATAGTCTCTCGATTCATCATTTAATCTCCCTGATCTTTTATTAATAAATGTCTGGCACGAAACCAAACATTATATGCTGCGTCAATGCTGTCATTAAAGCTGCTATAAACATACTCTGTATTAATCCAGCAAATTCTGCAAGAAAAATTTTAAATGTTATGCAAGCTTAAAACCCGCAAGAAACAATTATAAACGAAATCAATCTGAAATGCACATACATTTCTGATTTCTTTTCTTCACCTGCATCCGAAGCACTGAATTTATTTCTTTTTCTCACCTGCATCCGAAGCACTGGCCTTTACTGGCTTACCTCCCAGGATCTCAATACCCTTCTGAAGCTGATTATCCTTATCAATAGGCTTATCTGCCACATACTTAAGGCTTTCATCTAAAACAACTTCTACGTCTGGAGCAATACCCTTTTTATGAATATCTTCCCCTGAAGGAATGAAATATTTAGCAATTGTAAGCTTTACAGCAGAACCATCCTTAAGAGGAAATACTGACTGCATTATGCCTTTTCCATAAGTGTTTTCTCCAACAACAGTTGCTACTCCATAGTCTCTAAGCACACCTGTAAATATTTCCGCTGCACTTGCACTATTTCCATTTACAAGAACTACCATTGGAAGATCCACCTTGTGTCCATCTGAGCAATAAACAGGTTTTGTTACATCATTTCCATTTTTATCCTGAGTTGAAAGAAGAAGTCCCTTCTTTTCTGCACCCTTAGCCTTTGCATCATCGTCAATGATATAATCAGCCATTGCTGTTACAGCACTCACAAGTCCACCAGGATTATCTCTAAGGTCAAATATGATCGACTTGGCCCCATCCTTTGTAAGGCTATCCACTGCTTCATAAAACTGCTTTGGAGTATTATCAATAAACTGATCGATCTTGATATAACCAATCTTATCATCCAGCATTGAATAATCTACTGTGTAATTCTGAACAGTATCTCTCTTTATTTCGATAGTTACATAATCCTTGATACTTTCGCGGTAAAATCTGATTTTAGCTGTTGTACCTTTGGTACCTCGGATCATTTTTACTACCTGTTCAAGTTCCATATCTGTTGTGATTTCAGTATCATCAACTGATATAAATACATCTCCAGGAAGAACTCCGGCAGCTTCTGCAGGGCTGTTCTTAATAGGCTTAACAACATAAGTAAGTCCTGTATCTACCTTCTTTGATACTGTTGCGCCAATGCCGCAGTATTCTCCGCTGTCGTCTTCCATCAATTTATCATATTCTTCTTTTGTATAATAAACTGAATATGGATCATCTAAACCATCAAGAATACCGTCATAGTATTTTTCTTCCTGTTTGGAAGGCTCTTCATCGAAATAAAAATAGTCTTCGATAAGACCCTCGATCTCATTTGTCTTTTTCTTTGTATCTTTTGAATCAATATCAAATGGTGCCTCAGTCGCACTTGCGTTTTCACCATTTAATTTTGCATCTACACTAGCATTTCCATTTTTTACGTTTGAAAGATCACCTTTACCGCATCCTGAAAGACTTGTTACTATCATTGCTGATACGATAAATGATCCTAATATTTTCTTACTTTTCATTTTACTTTCCTTTTGGAAAAAGGTATATCATCGGGTCTTCATACTCTCCATTATGTCTTACACCAAAATGAAGATGCTCTCCCGTTGAAGCACCTGTACTTCCTACATATCCTACAACCTGTCCATATTCCACCTTATCTCCAACAGAACATGCGTATCCAGAAAGGTGTTCATAAACAATTGTATATCCACTTCCAATATCAATCATAATGGTATTACCCATATAATCAATATATCCTGTATGAATAACCGTTCCACTCATGGCCGCAACAGCAGGGTCGCCCAAATCTGCACCTATATCAATACCTTGATGATATGTGGTAGCATCCGGGGTAGGCGCTTCTCTATAGCCAAATGGCGATGTTATTCTTGTGGCGCCTGGACATGGCCAAGCAAATGCTTTACCATTATATTCTTCCTGATCATATACAATTAATGTATGTGATGACTTTTCAATACTGCTAAGCTTTGAATTCTGACTCTGCTCAAGCTGTTCTAAAGATTGAAGTTTGCTCTTACCCTCTTTGATTGCCTTCTCATAATCAGCAATCTGTTTATCCTTTGCATCAGTCAGCTCCAGCAAAATTTCTTCTTCATCATTTAAAGCCTGCTCAAGAATTCCTGAGTCATCAACAATAGACTCCAGAAGAACTTTCTTATTTGCTATGGTTCTTCTTTTTTCTGTAAAATCAGCCAGAAGCTTCTTATCATAATCATTTACAGCCTGAATATATTCTGCATTATTAAGCACATCACCGAAGTCTGTTGCATTAAGAAGGGCATCAAGATATGTATAATTTTGATTTTCATAAGCATTCCTAATATGTGATTTTAAGATCTCATATTGCGCATCCTCTTCTTCTTCAGCCGCTTCTAATTCCTTTGTTATAACAACAACCGTTTCTTCAGCTCTTTTTTTCTTATCCTGCAGATCTTTTTTCTTATCTTCATATTCCATTATCTTTTCATCCATTTTCTGAAGAACAGTAATGAAATCATTCTGCTGAGTCATAAGTTCTTTTAATTCTTTAGAAACCTTTTCTTTCTCAGCTTTTGTATTGGAATATTCTTTTTTAAGCTGCTGAATATCTGCATTAGTGTATGAGTAAGATGAAGAAATGATCTGCTGCTTATTTCCTTCAGTAGTCTTTTCCTCTGACTTCTCAGTTGTATTTTCTGTTGTATTCTCTGTAGTTACTCCAGATTCATTTTCTGTAGTTGGCTTTTCTGTGGAAGGCTTTTCTGTTGGTTTTTCTGTCGGTCTTTCAGTTGGCCTCTCTGTATCTTCTGTAGTCACTACTGCATCAGAACCCGATGCAAGATAAATAATATCTTTTCCATCAACAAACATAACATTTGTTTTTGGATATGAACCATATTTAGTTTTTTTGTCATTAACCCCACTGGTGTTACCAGTACCTGCAAAAACATTAGTCCCTGCCAGCATTACTGCAAGCAGGGATACTAATGTCGCTTTAATTTTCTTTTTCAAAAGCTCTTCTCCTGATTAATCAAACTTTAAGATGTTTTTTTGTTGTCAACCAGCTTCCAAAGAAACCAATTCCAAGACCAATTAAAATTGATACTGGAGCAAGTGTCTTGAAAAGTGTTCCTGCTGGTACAAATGCAAAAAGTGTCTTTAATATTGAGAATCTTCCTGCAACATAATTAATTACCATATCATATAAATAATAAAGTAAAACTACAGGAATGATTGAACCTATAAGTCCAATAACAACACCTTCTACGATGAATGGTGCACGAACGAAAGCATTTGTTGCACCAATAAGTTTCATAATCTTAATCTCTTCCTTACGTACAGAAATACCAATTGTTATAGTATTGCTGATAAGGAATATAGATACAAGGAAAAGAATGCCGATAATAGCAATAGATGCATATCCTACAAATGCATTAATAGCTGCCACACTATCAGCTGTATATTCTGAACTTCTTACCTTACGAACTCCGTTGATACTTTGAAGGAACTGAACGAAATCAGCCTGCTTTGATACATCTTTAAGAGTTATCTTAAATGATTCGCAGTTAGCAAGTGGGTTATCAGTACCGAAAGTCTCACGAGCTGCTTCTGGATCATCATAGTTCTTATCTGAGAAAGTCTTCCATGCATCCTCAGCTGAAATGAAATCGATGGTATCAACTTCACTTCTTGTTCTTATCTGTTCTTTGATATTTTCTATCTGCTGATCAGTAACTCCTTCCTCAAAGAATACTGAGATTGAAATGTTACCTTCAACATTTTTAATAGCAGATCTGAAATTTACTATTACTGCATAAAACAGACCAAAAATGAAGAGACAGGCAATGATTGTACCGATGGAAGCTAAAGAGAATAAGAAGTTTCTTCTTATATTCTTAAGTCCCTGACGGATACTATACCATAATGAACTAATCCTCATCGATGTAGCCTCCCTTCTCAACGTCGCTAACGATAACGCCGTGTTTTAAGGTTACTACTCTCTTCTTCATAACATCAACTATTTCCTTGTTATGAGTAACAACCACAACTGTTGTACCCTTGGCATTGATATCTTCAAGAAGATTCATGATTTCCCATGAATTTTTTGGATCTAAGTTACCTGTAGGCTCATCCGCAAGAATAATATCCGGTTTATTAACAAGAGCTCTTGCAATGGCAACTCTCTGCTGCTCACCACCTGAAAGCTCTCTTGGATATGACTTATACTTATCTGCAAGACCAACCAATGTAAGCATTGCTGGAACCTGACGTCTGATATAACGTGAAGGTGTCTCTATAACACGCTGAGCAAATGCTACATTTTCGTATACAGTACGATCCTTAAGAAGTTTGAAGTTCTGGAATACTACACCAATCTTTCTTCTTACCTTAGGAATCTGTCTTTTCTTAATCTTGTTATAATCATAACCTGCAATTGTAATTCTGCCCTTGGTTGGAGCCATCTCCCTTAAAAGGAGTTCAATCATTGTTGTCTTTCCCGAACCAGAACTACCAACGATGAATACGAATTCTCCGTCTTCAATCTTTAAATTAATATCCTTTAAAGCAACTGTTCCGGTAGGGTACTTCATAGTTACATTTTCTAAACTGATCATGTTAAAAAGTATATCCTTCCATCATTTATGAAATATTTAGCCTTAAACCTTAGAAATCAAGTGTCTCCATATATTTCATATATTTAACGACCATAAGAGCAATCTTAAATGTGATAGCATCTTCAAATACTCTTAAGTCAAGACCTGTAGCCTTCTCAATCTTATCGAGACGGTATACAAGAGTATTTCTGTGTATGTAAAGCTGTCTTGATGTTTCAGAAACATTAAGATTATTTTCAAAGAACTTGTTGATTGTTGTAAGTGTCTCATCATCAAATTCATCAGGAGACTTTCCATCAAAGATTTCCTTAATGAACATTCTGCAAAGAGGAATTGGGAGCTGATAAATAAGTCTTCCAATGCCGAGATTGTTGTAAGCGATGATATTTCTGTCACTGTAGAAGATCTTTCCTACATCCAGAGCCATCTTTGCTTCCTTATAAGATCTTGAAACTTCCTTGATCTCATTTACGATTGTACCAAATGCTACATGTACTGAAATCATTGCTTCTGTATTGAGCATATCAACAATAACCTTAGCCACTTTAGCAAGATCTTCATAAGTCTCTGTTGGCTTAACTTCCTTAACAAGGATGATGTCCTTTTCATCTACAGCTGTGATGAAATCTTTTGTCTTACTAGCGAAAAGATTTCTAACTGTCTCAAGAGCATTATTATCCTTCTCTGTCTTTGTCTCAATTATAAATACAACTCTCTTAACATCTGTGTCGATATGGAGTTTCTTAGCTCTGTTATATATATCAACAAGCAAAAGATTATCAAGGAGAAGGTTCTTGATAAAGTTATCTTTATCGAATCTCTCTTTATATGCAACAAGAAGGCTCTGTACCTGGAAAGCAGCCATCTTTCCAACCATATATGTACTATCATTATCGCCTTTTGCCATGATGACATATTCAAGCTGCTTATCATCATTTACCTTAAAAAAGTGATATCCAAGAAGAGACTGACTTTCAGCTGGTGACTCAGCAAATGCAGCAACTGCATCTTCATAACCTTCGAAGTTACCTTCTACAGTCTTTGCCAGCGCACGTCCTTCAATATCCATAATCACAAGGTCAACTTTTGTGATCGTCTTAATTCCTTCGATCGTATCCTGTAAGATCTGATTTGAAATCATTATCTTTCACTCCTTCTTTTCTTTTTTTTCTCTGCAAAAGAGTGTTTATGCTCCCCATACATTCTGACTATTTCATTAGGGCATAGTACCGCCATAAAGAAACACTCCATTTGATTTTAACAGAAAACTCTCATAAAAAAAAGAGGAAATACGGTAATTTACCATATTCCCTCTTAGAAAAGTCATATTTTCTATTAGTTAGCGATGATCTGCTCTGTTTCCTTATCGAAGATATGGATCTTAGAAAGATCAAATGCGAACTGAACTGTATCGCCAGGTCTAGCTGTTGTACGAGCATTAACTCTAGCTGTGATATCGAACTGGTCGATTGAGAAGTAAAGGTATACTTCAGCACCGAGCATTTCGTAAATGTTGATTCTAGCATCAATAACTGATTCAGGTGATGACTCGATGAAGAGCTGCTCATCATGGATATCTTCTGGACGGATACCAAGAACAACATCCTTATCAATATATCCACCAGCGATAAGCTTGTTAGCCTTAGCTTCTGGAACCTTGATTGAATGTGAGCCGAACATAAGAAGTACATCTGCTCCTGACTTAACAACCTTACAATCGATGAAGTTCATTGGAGGCATTCCCATGAAACCTGCAACGAAGAGGTTCTGTGGATGATCATAAAGGTTCTGAGGTGTGTCAACCTGCTGGATAACACCATCCTTCATAACTACGATACGTGTACCAAGTGTCATAGCTTCTGTCTGGTCATGTGTAACGTAGATGATTGTTGTCTGAAGTCTCTGATGAAGCTTTGAGATCTCAACACGCATCTGTACACGAAGCTTAGCATC
>DFFQ01000064.1:8360-18650 GCA_002371025.1 Lachnospiraceae bacterium UBA3772
GAGGCTCGTCCATGAGGAATACCTTTGGTTCACGAACGATAGCACGTCCCATAGCTACACGCTGTCTCTGACCACCTGATAAAGCCTTTGGCTTACGATCAAGAAGGTGCTCGATTTCAAGGATCTTAGCAGCTTCATGAACCTGCTTATCAATCTTATCCTTAGCAACCTTTCTTAACTTAAGACCGAATGCCATATTGTCATATACTGACATGTGTGGATAAAGAGCGTAGTTCTGGAATACCATGGCGATATCTCTGTCCTTTGGCTCTACATCGTTAACGAGCTTGTCACCGATCCATAACTCACCTGAGCTGATGTCTTCGAGACCTGCGATCATACGAAGTGTTGTTGATTTTCCGCATCCAGATGGTCCTACGAAAATGATGAATTCCTTATCCTGAATATCAAGACAGAAATCCTTAACTGCGTTAAAACCGTTTGGATAAATTTTGTAAATGTTCTTAAGTGATAAACTAGACATTACTTATCTCCTCCTACTAATAAATGCCGTAATCCGGCTAATGTGCTTTATTAACTATTGGTATCTTACTCCAATAAGTACTAAGTCTCTATACCTTTATTGCATAAATACTTTTGACAACTTTTGTTAATAATTACCACTAACCCCAGTACTCTAGGGAATTTCAACAAAAAAACGGGCTACATAGCCCGTCTTTATTGAGATTCATTGTGAAACATTAACCAAATTTACATAATCTCGCTATTTTTCATAAAAATAGTACCATCAATTTGTTAATTTTTGACTTAATACAGACAATTTCAGTATCCTTTTATTTAGAAAGTACATCATCGGAATTACTGATAACTATCACTATCTGGCCATCGCTAAGAGGCATGTCAGTTTCCACCTGATCAATCATTCCTGTAACAGATTCAGCATCATTAAAGAGAGCTGTCAAAGCTGCTCCTGAACCATCTGCTGAATAAACCTTTGTTCCTGTAGTCTCGCTGAAATAATTACCCGGCTGAACATTGGTAAATCCTGCTTCTTTAAGTCTGTTTACCCATTCTCCAGCAAGTCCGGGTGTCTCAGTTCCGTTAAGAACTATAACAGGTGCATCATAATTTATATCTTTGCTTAAAGTCTTTTTACTATCTTCTTTTTTATCTTTATCTGATTTATCGTCAGCTTCATTTTTATCTTTTTTAGGTTCCGCTGTAAGAAGTTCATCTCTTTGTCCATCAGCATAAGTTGCTGTATTGCTTCCTGACTGCCTATTCTTTTCTCCGTCAGAAACAACCTGTTTTACTATGATAACTCCAAGAGCGATTATAACAAATGCACCTATAACAACGAATGCTCTAAGTAAACTTCCGAAGAAGATTCCTGCTACATTTTTCTTTTTCTTCATTAAACTATCCCTCCGACTTCCCAGTATAGATTTTTTTAAATCCATGCTCCGTCAAATTTTAGTACTTCCCCTGTAAAATAATCCGGCATTTCATACATCTTATAAATAGCCTCTGCTGCCTCTTTTGGTGTTGCCATGGCTCCATAAGGAACCTCTTCAACCACCATTTCCTTATCTTCCTCTGTAAGATGTCCATTCATATCTGTATCAACAATTCCAAAAGCAATGGCATTTACTGATATATGACTTGGTCCTAACTCTTTTGCAAGAGCTTTTGTAAATGAATTTATAGCTCCTTTTGAAGCAGAATAAGCCACTTCAAGTGAAGCTCCACAAAGTCCCCAGACTGAGGACACATTTATTATCTTTCCGCTTAATACTTTTACCATATATGGAACCGTAGCACGGCATGTATTAAACACCGAATCCACATTGGATGACATGGTTTCATCCCAGTCAGCCTTTGTCATATCCATAAGCAGTCCAACATATGATATTGCTGCAGAATTTACCAAAAGGTCAATCCTATTAGTCTTACGGATTATCTTCTCAACTGTTTCAGAAACAAAATCAAAATCTCCCACATCACCATTAAAAGTAAAGACGTTTTTGCCAGGATCTATGGCTTTTATTTCTTCTACCAATGAAGACAGATCTGTATGTCTTCCTATAACACAGATATTATCAAAATCTTTATTCTTTGCACATAAAACAGCAAACGCTCTCCCTATTCCCCGGGAAGCTCCTGTAATAAGAACAGTTTTATTATCCATTTTAAATACCTGCCTGTTACCAAAAAACTTTATTTTGAAGCAAGTTCAAGCATCTTGATAAGCGGTGCATTTGCTTTAACTGAAAGCTCTTCTGGAAGAATCACTTCTGGTTCTAAATTCTCAAGTCTATTAATAAGCTTATCAACTGTAACCTTCTTCATATTAGGGCAGAACTGTCTATGTCCTACTGAATAGAATTTCTTCTCCGGATTCTTCTGTCCTAATTCATAGAATACGCCCATTTCAGTGCAAACAAGGAATTCCTTCTTTGCACTTGCTGTTGCATAATCTATTATCTCTGATGTACTTCCAATAAAATCAGAAATGGCAAGGACATCAGCTGTACATTCCGGATGTGTCAGCACCTCTGCGTCAGGATGCAGTTCCTTTGCAGCCAGCACCTCTTCCTTATTGATAGATTTATGCACATGGCAGAAACCATCATTAAATATAAAATGTTTCTCCGGAAGCTGTTCTGATATATAATGAGCAAGATTGTAATCAGGAATAAAGAAAATATTCTTATTAGGAAGATTCTTTACAACCTTTAATGCATTTGATGATGTAACGCAGACATCAGAATATGACTTTATCTCTGCTGTTGAATTAACATAGCAAACAACTGCCACATCATCATATTCTTCTCTTACTTTCTTAATGTCATCAATATCAACCATATGAGCCATTGGACAATCTGCAAACTCATCTACCATGACTACTTTCTTCTCAGGATTAAGGATCTTTGCGCTCTCTCCCATGAAGGATACGCCGGCAAATACTATGGTCTTTGCCTTGATCTTAGTTGCAGCCTTTGCAAGAAAGAAGGAATCTCCAACATAATCTGCTACAGCCTGTACATCGCCATCAACATAATAATGTGCAAGTATCACAGCGTCATGCTTTTCTTTTAATTCTTTAATTCTAGCAAGCTCATTATCACTAATCATTTTTTTCTCCCGTAATTCTAATTCATTCCATATACTTTTATGTATCCAAATTCACGTCATTATCTTGCATTATAAAAAATGTAGCCGGTTAATGCAATATTTTTTCTTCTTTGATATACTAATCATAGTACATCTAATGTAAATTAACTTAGTAAATATAATGGATGTACGGGAGGTTACCTACTTTAAAGGAGGCATATTATGGGTGGTTGTTTTGTAGAATTTTTTTCCGATGAAGCGCTGGAAAATATTACTGTTTTGCTTAAATATAAACCAGACCGTCTTATCTTTCTCGGTCATAAGCACAACATGCTGACAAAAAAAATGAAAAGTCTTCAGAAATTCGCTGAAATGACAAGTCCTTCTACAGCAATAGAATTTATTGAAGTCCCAAGAGATGATTTTGAATTATGTGTAAAGACTATAAATGATATCCTGGTTGAACATCCTGATGCTCGTTTTGAGCTCACAGGAGGCGGAGAAATGCTTCTTATAGCTTTCGGCTATGTATCTTCCAAAAAAAACATAAAAACCCTTAGAATCGACCCATACACGGGCACAGAGGTGGATTTTAGCAATGATGAGGTATCAAAAGTCGATGGTCAGGTACATATGACCGTTATGCAGGATATCATCCTTCACGGTGGAACCCTGGCAAGATCTTCCGGAAGTTTTAGCAGCTGGGAATTTACTGATGATTTCAGAAATGACATACAAAAAATCTGGGCCCTTTCCAAAGCTCTAACCCATAAATGGAACAAATATTGTTCCATAATAGAAGATGTCATTAAGAAATATCCGGCAGATGCCAACGATTTCTATACACTCCCTAAAAACGAATTGGATGATGCAGTAAATCTCTTTTACAGACTCCGTGATATAGACGTGCTTCGTGGTTTTGTTACTGAAAAAAGAGAGATCATATTCCAGTTCAAAAATAAAATGATAAAAAATATAGTAACCAAAACCGGAAACATCTTAGAACTCCATGTATACGAAGTCGCTTCAAGGCGAATGGATATATTTAACGACTTTGTCATCAGTGCAGTTATTGACTGGGACGGAGATATTAAAGAACCTCGTCCAGTAATCCCGGAAAATCCTGAAGCAATGTATAGGGATCCTGAAACAATAAATGAGATTGATGTTATCCTTATGCATAATGTTGTTCCTACTTTTATTTCATGTAAGAGTGGAAGAGTCGACAGCAAAGCCCTTCACGAATTACAGACAGTAACCAGTCGTTTTGGCGGAAAATACGCAAAGAAAGCCATTGTCATGGCTACTCCTTGTGATGAAAAGACCAGCGGAACCAACTTCTTTAAACAAAGAGCTAAAGATATGCACATCTGGGTCATTGATAATGTATACGAAATGAGTGACGAACAACTCCTTAAAAAATTAATAAGAATTCAGGGACAGTAAGCCCTTATAATAAAGAAATACGCGCCGTTAGGCGCACTATTAAAAAAACAAGTGACAGAGTTGTAAATTAACAACTCTGTCACTTGTTTTTATTTTACTAAGTTCGCAAACTTTGTATACTGTCCTAACCACGCCAAGTCTACAGGTCCTGTAGAACCACTTCTCTGCTTGGCAACTATTATCTCAGCTATACCCGGACGCTCTGTTTCCGGATTATAATATTCATCTCTATAAATAAACATTACAACGTCAGAGTCCTGCTCGATGGCTCCTGATTCACGGAGATCCGCAAGAACAGGTCTATGATCCGGACGGGAGTCAACCGCACGGTTAAGCTGTGAAAGCGCAATTACCGGAACCTTAAGTTCACGGGCAATACCTTTCATGGCACGAGATACTTCAGAAATAAACTGCTGACGGGATTCAACATTTCCCTGAGAACTCATGAGCTGTAAGTAGTCTATTACTATTAGACCGATATTTTTGGTCTGTTTTAATTTTCGGCACTTTGATCTCATTTTTGAAATAGTAAGATCAGAATCGTCATCTATAAATATTGGCGCTGCCGCAATACTGTCTGAACTTTCAATTATCTTATCCCAATCATCATCTGAAAGTTCACCGGTTCTTATATTCTGGGAATCTACCATGGCATCTATTGCAAGAAGACGCTGTGTAAGCGACTCCTTACTCATTTCAAGAGAAAATACTGCAACAGGCACTTTCTCCTTAACCGCAACATGATGAACTATACTAAGCTCAAAAGCAGTCTTACCCATGGCAGGACGTGCAGCGATAAGTATCAGTTCTCCTCCGTGAAGTCCCGCAAGTTTAAGATCAAGATCTATAAATCCGGTAGGAATTCCAGTAACTCTACCCTTATTCTTAGCTGCATCTTCAATCTCATTTATGACATTTACCACAACTTCATTCATCGGGGTAAATTCTCTTGAACCATTTCTGTCCTGAACCAACTTAAATATGGAATCTTCAGCATCTCCAAGGATATTTTCTGTAGTATCCTTACCTTCATAACAGTTCATGGCAATATTATCTGAAGCCTTGATCATCTTACGAAGAGTAGCCTTGTCACGAACAATGCCTGCATAATTCATAACAAAAGCCGAAGTCTGCTGACCAGCTAAAATGTCACTTAAGTATTCTAACTTATAGATTTCTTCAGGAGCTCCCATCTGACGCAGTTTCTCAGATAAAGTGATCTGATCCACCTGCTTACCTTCATTGAAGATCAGGCACATGGCCTCAAATAAAAGTCCGTACTGAATGTTATAAAAATCTTCTTTTACAAGAAAACCACTGACATCTGATATGGCATCCGGATCCATCATCATAGAACCGATTATTCCACGTTCTGCATCATTATCGTGGGGCAATATTCTCTTTATACTGCTTTCGTTATCCGCCATACTATGCCTCAGTTACATGAACCCTTAATTCTGCTGTTACTTCTGGATGAAGCTTGATACCTACTATTGTTGTACCAATACTTCTGATAGGATCCTTAATTAAAATCTTCTTTTTATCAATTTCTAAATTCAGCTGTGACTTGCAAAGTTCAGCAATTTCTTTAGATGAAACTGAACCAAATACTTTTCCGCCTTCGCCGACTTTCATGGTTGTCTTAACTTCTTTGTCCTTAAGAGACTCTGCAAGCTTCTGTGCAGCTGCTAAATTCTCTGCAGCCACCTTTTTATCATTTGCATTCTTAAGCTTAAGATCATTTAAATTCTTACCTGTAGCTTCAACTCCAAGTCCCTTTGGGAGCACGAAGTTTCTGGCATAACCTGTATTAACTTCAACAATCTGTCCCTTCTTTCCAAGGGATTTAACATCTTCAAGTAATATAACCTTCATCAGATTTCTCCTTCCGAATACATTGACGCAAGTATTTCTTTTAATTTAGCAAAGAACTCTTCCTTTGTAGTATCTTTAAGCTGAACTCCTGCTACAGTAGCATGTCCGCCGCCGCCAAATTTCTCCATGATGACCTGAACATTCATATCCCCTATAGATCTGGCCGATACATAAAGAGTTCCATTTTCAGCCTCTGTAACAACAAATGAGGCTTTTATATTTTCAACATTAAGTAATTCGTTTGCTGCTTTTGCAACTGGTACTGTTGGTGCGTCACCAGAATCCGGATCCGGCACCACATATGAAAGAGCAAAACTATTCATGTAGATCTCAGCATTGCTGATACCCTGAGCTCTTTCTTTCATTTCCATAAGATTGGTTCTGAACATCTTACGCACACGGGTTACGTCAGAGCCACATTTTCTAAGATATGAGGCCGCATCAAATGTTCTTACACCAGTCTTTGTCATAAAATTGTCTGTATCTATAAGAATTCCGGCATACATAGCATCTGCTTCCACCGGTCTTATCTTTGGTTTGATGGAAATGTACTGGAACATTTCTGTTATCATTTCACAGGCTGAAGATGCAAATGGTTCTATATATGACAATGTGGCATTTGCAATAGCTTCACTGGTCTGTCTATGGTGGTCAAATACAACTATGCTTGATACCATGGAAAGCAGTTCTTCACATTCTGTCATGCTTGGACGGTTAACGTCGCAAACAACAACCATGGTTCCAGGACCTACCATATTGATAGCCTGTTCACTGTTGATTATCATATCTCCATATATATTGCTGCCCTTGAAACTGCTGATTATAGGTCTTATGGCATCTGTTACCTCATTTATTACTATATGAGCCTTATGATTAAGGGTTGTAACAAGTCTATAGATACCTACAGCCGAGCCAAATGCATCTGCATCTGGTCTCTTATGGGCCATAATGATTACTTTATCACGGCTTTCAAGGAGTTCTTCAAAAGCCTGAGCCTTTACTCTTGCTTTTACTCTTGTAGTCTTTTCAACTCCGGCGCTCTTACCACCAAAGTATGATACCTGGTCGCCATATTTAACTGCCGCCTGGTCGCCACCACGTCCCAATGCAAGTCCGATGGCAACACGGGCATATTCATAAGCTTCCACAAAGCTGTCAGTTCCTGCACCAATACCGATTGAAAGTGTCATAGGAATATCATTTCCTACATTGATACTCTTGATATCATCTACCAGTGAGAACTTATCGTCTTTTAAAGTCTGCAGGTATTTCTGAGGGAAGATAAAGAGATATTTATCATTCTCCAAATGCTTTACTATGGCATCTACATTTCCCAAATACATATTGATCTTACGGTCAACAAGAGCTGTTATTATGGAATGTTTTATCTCATCAAGCGAATCCATAGTCTCATCATAGTTATCTATATAAGCAAGACCTGCAATAAGTTTCTGATCCTGATTTTCTTTCTGCAGAGCCTTAAGTTCTGTAATATCGAAGAGATACATAACATTTACGATATCATCATCTTTTGACTCTTCTCTGTCAGCATCAAAAACATTTGAAAGGTCAACTCTCTTTATAAGAGCGTTAAATTTTCTCTCTCCGAATTCCACATCCATATTAAGCTTCCCGTCAAGAGATGAGAAAATATTTGGTGCCAGCTCAGGGAAATAGGAATCTACCCCTTTATTTATATGCTTCTTCGGACTTACCCCAACAGTTTTGTGGAACTCATCATTTGCCCACATAATATGCCCGTCTGTATCCAGAATGGCATATGGAACTGCCAGTTTACGCAGTAATTCCTTCTGAATCTTTCCCTGTTCCAATGAGTAATCCACCAGCGTCGCATTTATCATAGGACGAAGTCTTATATATGCGATAGTCACCAGAACTACATAAACAGCCAAAAGAAGAGTCATAAAGAATGTCTGCTTCGAGTCAATGCCAAATGTACCTATGCAGATGCACATAAGTGCAAGTGCAAGTACAATAGGTATTATGATTACATATATTATTTTTCTCCTGAGTTTGAATCCATTATTCATAATTATTTAGAAAGCTGTGCTATACGTTCCTTTACTGATTCGTATGTTTCTTCGTATTTCTTTAATTTTTCTCTTTCTGCTTCTACCTTTTCCTTAGGTGCCTTATCTGTAAAGTTTTTGTTAGAAAGCATTCCTGTACCACGCTTGATCTCTGCTTCAAGACGAGTCTTCTCTTTGTTAAGTCTTTCAAGCTCCTTCTCTACATCAACCAGATCAGCAAATGGCATATAAATAACCGCATTATGGATAACCGCTGATACTGCATCTTCAGCAACACCAGTCTTATCTTCCTTTACTTCTACTTCATTTGAATAAGCAAGGGCTCCAAAGAAAGCCTTTGAATCTTCAAATACACGTCTTACATCGCTATTATCAGATACGATGATTGTCTTTGCCTTACGTGAAGGTGCAACGTTCATCTCTGTTCTGATATTTCTTATAGAACGTACTGCTTCTTTAATGATATCAACATTTGCTTCTTCAGCAGCAAAGCTGTATTCTTCATTAAATACAGGCCACTCAGAAGTCATGATTGTTTCATCACCAGTTAAGTTGCAGTAGATTTCTTCTGTAACGAATGGCATATATGGATGAAGAAGCTTAAGTGCAGTAGTAAGTACTGTCTTTAAAGTATATATTGCAGCTGGCTTTGATGAATCATTATCATCCCAGAGACGAGGCTTAACCATCTCGATATACCAGTCACAGAACTCTTCCCAGATAAATGAGTAGATCTTATCTGCAGCAATTCCTAACTCGAACTTCTCCATATTTTCAGTTACATCCTTAGCAAGAGTATTAACCTTGCTTAAGATCCATTTATCGCTAAGTGTAAGATCTTCTATCTTAACAGCCTTTACTTCATCTTCTGAAACCTTATCGATATTCATCATAATGAAACGTGAAGCATTCCAGATCTTATTTGCGAAATTACGGTTTGCTTCAACTCTTTCCCAGTAGAAACGCATATCATTACCAGGTGCATTTCCTGTGATGAGAGTGAAACGAAGTGCGTCAGCACCATATTTATCAATTACTTCAAGTGGGTCGATACCATTTCCGAGAGACTTACTCATCTTTCTTCCCTGATCATCTCTAACGAGACCATGGAAAAGAACTGTGTGGAATGGTAACTGCTTTGTCTGCTCTAATGATGAGAAAACCATTCTGATAACCCAGAAGAAGATAATGTCATATCCTGTTACAAGTACATCTGTTGGGAAGAAGTACTTATAATCTTCTGAATCTGTATCAGGCCAGCCCACTGTTGAGAATGGCCAAAGTGCTGATGAAAACCATGTATCAAGTGTATCCTCATCCTGCTTAAAATGATTCTTGCCGCACTTAGGACATACTGTTGGCATTTCATCTGCAACAACAACCTCTCCGCAGTCCTGACAGTAATAAGCAGGGATTCTGTGTCCCCACCATAACTGACGTGAGATACACCAGTCACGGATATTATCCAGCCAGTTGAAATATACCTTATTCATTCTTTCAGGAACTAACTTAAGGCTGCCATCTTCAACAACCTTTTTAGCTTCCTTAGCCATCTCATCCATCTTTACAAACCACTGAGGCTTGATAAGAGGTTCTACAGTTGTCTTACATCTGTCATGTGTCCCAACCATATGAGTATGCGGAACGATCTTAACAAGAAGGCCAAGATCCTCTAAATCCTTAACCATAGCCTTACGAGCTTCATATCTATCCATTCCGTCATACTTAGAGCCTGGACAATTGATTGTCGCATCATCATTCATGATGTTGATCTCTTCTAAGTTATGACGCTTACCAACTTCAAAGTCGTTAGGATCGTGAGCAGGTGTGATCTTAACACAGC
>DFFQ01000103.1 GCA_002371025.1 Lachnospiraceae bacterium UBA3772
GAGACTATCCAGTATCTTGGAGCATCTGACTGTAAGTTAAATGAAGGTTCTATGAGAGCCGATGTTAACCTTTCTCTTAGAGAAGTTGGTTCTGATAAGTTCGGAACAAGAACTGAGACAAAGAACCTTAACTCATTTAGAGCTATAAAGAGATGTATCGAAAATGAGATCGGCCGTCAGATGGATATCTTAAATGAAGGTGGACAGGTAGTTCAGGAAACAAGAAGATGGGATGATAATAAGGAATATTCATATCCAATGCGTTCTAAAGAAGATGCACAGGATTACAGATATTTCCCAGATCCAGATCTTGTACCTATCGTTGTAAGTGATGAGTGGATTGAAGAGATAAGATCTCGTCAGCCTGAATTTAGACCTGCTAAAAAGATAAGATATAAAGAAGAATATGACCTTCCAGATTATGATATTGATCAGATCACAGCAGAAAAGAAGATGGCGGATATATTTGAAGAAGCAATCGCACTTGGAGCTGAACCAAAGAAGGTTTCTAACTGGCTTATGGTTGAGACAATGCGTCTTATGAAAGAGACTCAGACAGATGCTGATAAGCTTTCATTTAGTGCAGCTAACTTAGCTAAGCTTATTAAACTGGTTGATTCAAAAGAGATCAATGGTAAAGTAGCTAAGGAAGTATTTGAATTAGTATTTAAGGAAGATATTGATCCTGAAGTTTATGTAAAAGAAAATAACCTTTCAACAAAGGCTGATGCTGGTGAGTTAGAGGCAGTTGTTACTAAGGCTATTGAAGCAAATCCAAAGGCAGTAGAAGATATAAGAGCCGGTAAGGGTAAAGCTGTCGGTGCTATTGTTGGATTTGTAATGAAGGAAATGAAGGGTAAATGTGACCCTGGTGAGGTAAATAAACTTATTTCTTCAAAACTTGGATTATAGGAATGAATTATAAAATAAGAGATAAATATAAAAAGTTTATAACATTCTTGATCAGTTTAGTCATCCTTTTAGTTGAGTCCACCATGTTTGGATTTTTATGGATTAAGTTTTATGGAATAGATTATCCGGTTGCTACATTTAAGGAAGCGGATAATCTGATGATCCTTCTTTATGCTGCCATAATGTATGCATTTACAAGTCTTTTCGGAGGCTATAAGTTCGGTCATCTTACCATAATGGATCTCATATATTCACAGGCACTTGGCATGATGGTAACAAACTTTATCACCTATGGTGTTATGTGTCTTGCTTTAAGAGAGATAGTCTTTCCGGCTAAAATGATTGCTCTTTGCCTTTACGAAATGATATTTATAATACTTTATAATATCTTCGTTTATATGATAGAGAGAAAACTGTATCCACCCAGAAAACTTCTGCTTATATATGGCGATAAGGGCCCTGGGGAAATGAAGAAGATGTTTGGTACAAGAAAAGATAAATTCGCCATAATAGGCGAAGTCTTTCATGAGGAGTCTCTTGATAAGATAAAAGAAATGATGGAAGGATCTGATGGAGTTATTCTTCATAGAGTAAATTCTGATAAGAGAGATGCAATCCTTAGAATCTGTTATTCAGAAGATATCAGAGCTTATATAGTACCTAACATTGGAGACATTGTGGTTTATTGCTGCGGAGACACACATCTTTTTGATACTCCGGTACTTATAACAAAGGAGCATGGACTTAATTATGTGGAGACTATAATTAAGAGGTTTTTTGATATTGTTATGTCCCTTGTTATGATTGTGATCTTTTCACCACTTATGCTTATCATTGCTCTTGCAGTTAAGTTATACGATGGTGGACCTGTCATATATAAACAGGTAAGAGTCACAAAGAATGGAAAGAGATTCAATATTTATAAATTCCGTTCAATGATCGTGGATTCTGAAAAACAAGGCGCACGTCTTGCAGGTAAAAATGATTCAAGAATAACCCCTGTAGGTCAGGTAATAAGAAATCTGCATGTAGATGAACTGCCTCAGTTTGTAAATGTATTAAAGGGCGATATGTCTATGGTTGGACCAAGACCTGAAAGACCTGAGATTATTGATAAATATATAAAAGATATACCTGAGTTTAATTATAGGCTTAAGGTTAAGGCTGGTCTTACAGGATATTCACAGGTATATGGCAGATATAATACCACAGCCTATAACAAATTAAAAATGGACATTCTTTATATTGAGAATTTTTCTATATTGATGGACATTAAGATCTTACTTCTCACATTCAAGATCCTGTTCAAAAAGGAGAACTCAGAAGGTCTTCCGGATGGGCAGACCAGCGCCAAGACAAAATAGAAAAGTTGCAATAATTGGCTAAATGTAATAAGATATCCTAGGGTTTGTATTGCAAATCCTGGGATTATTTTTTTGACTAGATAAAAAGGAAAGAGAATATGGATAGAGTTAAAGAAGAGTATACAGAGGGAAATAAGAAGAAAAAGAGCTCTAATGCAAAGTGGGGCATAGCATTTATAGTTGAACTCGTTATCATTACAATAATGAGTGTATTCATAGCAAAGAATTATATCCACAACCAGTATGGAAAATTAAAAGTAAAAGATATTGATAAAGAGAGTCTCGGTATCAATGATGGTGTAAAAATTGATGGATATACCAATATTGCTTTATTCGGTCTTGATTCAAGAGATGGATCTCTTGATGAAGGAAACAGAAGTGACTCCATCATGATAGCTTCTATCAATAATGAAACAAAAGATGTAAAAATCGTATCAGTTTACCGTGATACATTTGTAGAACTTCAGAATGATGAAAAGTATTCCATAAAGGTAAATGCAGCTTATGCTTATGGTGGTCCTGAAATGGCTGTAAAGACACTTAATGCCAATCTGGATCTTAATATCTCAGAATATATTTCTATTAACTGGGAAGGCCTTATTCGTGCCATTGACAGACTTGGTGGTGTAACAATCCACATCGAGGAAGATGAGATTGAATATACAAATGATTATATCAAGGATATTATGGAAAATACCGGTATTGCTTCAGATGGTGTATATGAGACTGGTGATCAGGTGTTAAATGGTGTTCAGGCCACAGCATACTGCCGTATAAGATATACAGGTCAGGGTGATATTACAAGAACAGAACGTCAGAGAGAAGTTATCACAGAGATGATAAAGAAGCTTAAGAAATCTGATATTTCAACAATAAATGATATCATCGATGAAGTATTTCCTTATGTAAGCACAAGTATTACAGAAAAAGAAATGTACAGCCTTGCAAAAAGCCTCCTTTCATATGAATTAAAGGATACAACAGGTTTCCCATACAGATATCAGTTCTATGATTCTGATGAATTAGGATCATGTATCGCAGCGGAGGATCTTACAGATAATACTGAGGCACTTCATAGATACCTTTTCGGAAATAATACTTTTACTCCATCAGAGAATTTAAAGAGGATAAATGAAACTCTTTCAGCTATCAATGGTGTATATAGCTCAGGAGAAAAAATCCTTCTTCCAGGAGAGGAAAGCGAAAGTAACTCAGAATCTGATGATTCAGATGAATAAGATTATTAAGAATTTTAATATAATAAAAAAACTGTATTTTTAGGAGAAAACATGAAAAAAAATTGTCTTGTAGCCCAGTCAGGTGGACCAACAGCTGCTATTAACGCTTCTCTTGCAGGCGTTATCAATGGGGTTATTGCCAGCGAAAAATATGACAGGATCTATGGAGCAATCCATGGTATCAGTGGAGTATTTGAGAAGAACTTTATGGATCTTACGGATCTTATAAATGAGCACGGACAGCAGATTGACCTTCTTTCAACAACACCTGCAATGTTCCTTGGTTCATGCCGTTTCAAGATGCCAACAATTGAAGAAGATAAAGCAGTTTACGAGATCTTATTCAGGACATTAGAAGAGATGAACATTGGAGCATTTTTCTATATCGGTGGAAATGATTCAATGGATACAGTTGATAAATTGTCACGTTATGCCGCGGAATGTGGAAGTGATATCTTATTTGCCGGCGTTCCAAAGACTATTGATAATGACCTTATAAATACTGATCATACACCAGGTTTTGGTTCAGCGGCTAAATATATTGCAACTACAATGCTTGAGATTGCTCATGATACATATATCTATGATCTTTCATGCGTAACCATAGTTGAGATTATGGGAAGAAATGCAGGCTGGCTTACAGCAGCAGCAGCTCTTGCCAGAAATACATATAATCCAACTCCACAGCTTATATATCTTCCAGAAGTTCCATTCAGTAAGGAACAGTTCTTAGAAGATATCAAAGAGCAGCTTAAGGTATCAAAGAATATCGTTGTTGCTGTTTCTGAAGGAATCAGAGATAAGGATGGAGTTTATATAAGTGCACAGAATGCAACTCTTGATAAATTTGGTCATCCACAGCTTTCAGGAGTTGGTAAGACTCTTGAAAACTTTGTTAAAGCTGAACTTGGAATCAAAGTAAGATCAATTGAACTTAACATCATCCAGAGATGTGGCGGTCATCTTGCATCAAGAACCGACCTTGATGAAGCTGTAAAACTTGGTGAGTTTGCTGTCAGATTTACAGAAGAAGGAAATACCGGATTTATGACAGCATTAAAGCGTAAATCTACAATCCCTTATATGTATGATATAGAGATGGCACCATTATCAGAGATCGCAAATCAGGAAAAGAAGGTACCACGTGAGTGGATAAATGAAGCTGGTAATAATGTTACTCAGGAAGTAATAGATTATATGAGACCTCTTATTCAGGGTGAAGTATCTATTTCATACCGTGATGGACTTCCAGTTTATATGCCTGTTCCACATCTCAATACAGGTGCAAAGGTCGAATAAGACTATAATTTACAGAGTCGACCAATTTACATAAAATGCTTGAAAATAAAGCTACAGGTAGTATAATAAAGCTATAAACATGAATATTAACGGATCATTTGTAATAAAGGTCTGGGGCGCGCGATAACTCCTGTATATTTTGAACCTACATCTTCTTAAACGGGAATCCAATTATTTGTTGATAGGATGACATGCCTCCATCGAGTGGACTTCAGAGAATCACGTGAGGATACCCACCTGGCGGTTTGCTAGGACTCAAGAAGCGGGAGCCGGCACTTCGGATTTATTACGATTCGCTTTTTATGAAGAAGCAGCTCTTGCTGCTTCTTTTTTAGTTTGCATGATGTGTATGCACTCTAACGGTTGAAATGACAGGTGAAAGACTTAAAGTTTACTTCAATTAATATTTAAGGTTAAGGTATATTATGAAAGATAAAATTATAAATTTTATAAAGAATAACAAAGCAAAGCTGGCGTTTCTTTTAGTCATTTTTCTGGTTGCCATATTACTTATTATAAAGGTTATTAATTATGGTGAAAATAGGAAAACTCCTGAAGAAATAAAGAGTGAAGAATCGGCTTATTCCTATAAGGATATAATGGAAGATATAAGTTATCTTGCATCGGATACAGATGCAAAAAATAAATTAAATGATCTTGTGGATCCTTTATATATCAGTAATAAGGTTGATTATCTCTATGTAAGACAGGTGGCAGATATCATAGGTACTGATAAGAAAGATTATTATGATGTCTTATATGTAAGCGGAGATTATGATCTTATCGAAAAAGATGTTTTTGATTATATCTATAACAGATTTGCGGATGATTCTCCTTATATTACCAAGGCTACAATATATCTTGATGATAATATTCCATATTCATTAAGAGAAGATTTAGATATATCTGCATATAAGAATAAGATCATTGATTGTTACATAAAAGATAATATGATCTTTAAGATCAAAGGCGAAAGTGAAAAGACTATAACATATGAAAATGCTTTGATATTGGATTCTGATATTGAAGTAACATTTTATTGCGATGGAAGCTATATAACCATGAAGAATAAAGTGGAGGGATTAAAGGAAAAAGAGATTTATTCCCTTACAGTGTCAAATGAAGGAATCGTTAATTATAGAAGCTATGAAGGAATGATAAATGATAAAGTCATTTCCGCCAGTGCGTCATCCATTTATACTAAGAATAATGGATTTCTTGATATAGCCGAAGATTTTATAGCTTATGATATTAAAGATAAATATGCTTCTACAGAATCTGTGATAAGCAGCTTCTCTGGATATAAAGAAGTTAAGTTATATATAAGAGAAGGAAAAGTAATTGCTGCAGTGGCTGATGATGCCGAAAAGGAATATGAGAATATAAGAGTAATTATCAGTGACGAAAATTATTTAGGATATACTCATAAGAATGCAACAGTTAAAGGCAATGAAGAATTGTATATTACGGTAAATGATGAAGAAAAAGAAGTAGTACCTAAAGATGTAATATATGATATAAGAAAAAGTGAATATAAAAAGGGAGATATGATCAAGGTGGAAACAAAGAGTCCGGAAGGAAAGATAAGCCTTGATTCTCTTAAGAGAAATGATGAATCTCCATCTTATAGAGGAATACTTTATATCAAAGTAGTTGATGATGGATTTAATATCATAAATGAACTGGGGATGGAGGAATATCTTTACGGTGTTGTATCAAGTAAAGTTCAATCTTCTGATAACATAGAAGGTCTTAAGGCTATTGCTGTTGTAGCCAGAGGATATGCTTATTCCACCAAGAAAACCCAAAGTTATTCAAATTATGATGCAGATATAGATGATACAAGTTTAAATCAGAGTTATAATACCAGACCGGAAAATGAGGATGCCATCAGGGCGGTAAAAGAAACTACCGGTGTTATGGTCTATGTAGATAAGGAAGTGGTAATACCTTATTACTTCTCAACTTCAGCAGGAGTTACTCTTAATAACTCTGATATCTGGAAACAGGGCGATCTTAAATATATAAAGTCGGGATTACAGTTAGGAACTCTGGATGAAAACGTTGATCTATCTGACGAAACACGTTTTAAAGATTTTATAGATAATTATTCAGATAAAGATTATCTTGAGAAAGAATTACCATTTTTTAGATGGAAGGCACATTTAACAGCTGAAGAAATGACAAAGGCTGTAAATGAAAGGATTAATTCCAAGTTTGATAGAAGTCTTGGAAACATACTTGTAAAAGAGGATGATGATTATAATGTAAGGTCTATAGATGATCTGGGAAATATAACTGATATTAAAGTTACAAAGAGATCTAAGACAGGTGCCATTCTTGAAATGGAGATAACTGGTGACAAAAATACTATAAAGGTGACAGGAAGCATAAATTTTGATAATCTAATTATAGATGATTCGACTGCCATTGAATTAAATGATGGTTCGATGTTAAATAAGTTGGGAAGTCTTCCAAGTTCAGTATATTATGTCGTAAAAACAGCTGATGGTTTTGATATAGTTGGGGGAGGATTTGGAAATGGAGTAGGACTCAGTCTTTATGGAGCAGCGGTCCTTGCTGACAGAGGTTATAGTTATAAAGATATTTTGAATTATTATTATTCAGGAATAATAGTAAAGAATAGCTATACTGGAGAAGAGATATAAAACTATAGGTGAGGGTGTCAATGAAAAAATGGTTTAAAAAGATAGCTGAATTTATCAGAGGAACGTCTGATGAACATATGAGTGCGTTTGCAGGACAGACGGCATTCTTTATCTTTTTGTCGATTTTTCCCATTGCCAATATACTTCTTTCCCTTACAAAGGTGCTTCCTTATACGGAGGCACAGCTTATAGATATAATAAAGAGAGTTATTCCCTATGATTTTGAAGTCTATATGATAGAGATCATAGATGATATTTATTCAAATAATTCAAACTCTCTTACAATAATCTCCATAATACTTGGTTTCTGGTCTGGGGCCAAAGGTATAATGGCTATAAGAAATGGACTGAATGAGGCCTATCGTTCAAGAGAACAAAGAAATTATTTTATCTCAAGAGGTATCAGTACCATATATACCATAATCTTTGTGATATTCCTTGTTATTCTTATGGTATTTAACCTTTTTGGTACTCAGATATCTGAGTACATGATGCGTTTCTTCCCTGAATTTATAAATGTAACAGGGCTTATTTATGGAGTGAGATATACAGGTTCATTTGTGATCCTTCTTATTCTTATGTGGCTTATGTACTGGTTTATCCCTAACAGAAAGCTGAAATTCAGAAATCAGTTCTGGGGAGCCATGTTTGCTTCTTTAAGCTGGGTAGCAGTTTCAAAGCTTTTTGCCATATATATTGATTATATCGTTTCAAAATCTTATATGTATGGATCCCTTACCACAGTGATAATGATACTTCTCTGGCTTTATTCTATTTCTAATATTATTTTTATGGGAGCACAGATAAATGAATTCCTGTATCAAAACATATTTAAGGAAAGGGAAGAGAAGAAGAAAAATAAGAAAAAGCAAAAAAAATCAACCCCAATACAATAAGGACGAGAAAGGACTCCCTCCAAAAGGCATGTTTGAGCCTGCTGGAGGGAGTCCTTTTCTTGACCATTGTATTTTGAGTTTTTTTATATTATGAAAGTTTTTCAATTGCTGCTTTGATTCGTGAGATGGATTCTTCCTTACCAAGAATCTCCATAAGTTCTGTAGCTCCGCCTGGAGTTGCAGCCTTACCTGAAAGTGCGGTACGGATTGGCCACATTACGAAACCTGTCTTATATTCTTTTGCTGCAGCAAATTCCTTTAATGTCTCGAAGAGTGCATCATTTGAATAATCATTTGTTTCCTCAAGTACAGGAAGGACTTCCTTAAGAAGAACAAGTGAATTTTCTTCATTTGTTTTCATCTTCTTATGTACATAGAGAGCATTGTCATATTCTGGAACAGCTTCGAAGAAATCAATCTGATCCTTTATATCAGGGAATACTTCGATTCTTGTCTGGATAAGTCTTGCAATATGTTCAAAATCCATAGGCTTTGTGATAACTTCTTTAATATATGGAAGAGCCTTCTCATAGAATTTATCAAAATCCATAGCCTTGATATATTCTGAGTTCATCCATTTAAGCTTTGTCATATCAAGAACAGCAGGAGATTTACCCATGTGGTGATAATTAAAAGCTTTTGTAAGTTCTTCAAGAGTAAAGATTTCCTGATTTCCTTCAGGGCACCATCCAAGAAGGGCTACGAAATTGATAATAGCCTCTGATAAGAAGCCCTGTTCAAGAAGATCTTCGAAAGAGCTGTGTCCGCTTCTCTTTGAAAGCTTGGCATGAGTCTCATCTGTAATAAGTGGGCAGTGGATATATACAGGAACTTCCCATCCAAATGCCTCATAGAGTCTGTTGTATTTTGGAGCTGATGAAAGATATTCATTACCACGAACTACATGAGTAATTCCCATAAGGTGGTCATCAACTACATTTGCAAAGTTATAAGTTGGGAAACCATCAGACTTGATAAGTATCATATCATCAAGCTCTGAGTTATCAACAGTGATATCTCCATAAAGTTCATCACTGAATGTTGTTGTTCCTGTTGTAGGATTGTTCTGACGGATTACGTAAGGCTTTCCTTCTGCAAGATTCTTCTCAATCTCTTCCTTTGAAAGGTGAAGGCAGTGCTTGTCATAATGGAAAACTTTCTTTCCTTCAATCTCTGTCTCTAAGCTGCTAAGACGCTCAGCATCGCAGAAACAGTAATAAGCCTCGCCTTTTTCTATAAGTTCCTTGGCATATTTAAGATAAACGCCTTCTTTTACTCTTTCTGACTGAACATATGGACCAACGCCCTTATCGATATCAGGACCTTCATCCCAGATAAGACCGGTCTCTTTAAGAGTTCTATTGATAATATCTACAGCACCTTCAACTTCACGTTCCTGGTCTGTGTCTTCAATACGAAGAATAAAATCACCATCCTCATGCTTAGCGATAAGATAAGCATAGAGAGCAGTACGAAGATTACCTACATGCATTCTTCCTGTAGGACTTGGCGCAAAACGTGTTCTAACTTTTGACATTTGTTTCACCTCATATAAATAGTAAGGGAATTATCCCTCCTTAGAATCAAAAATGTAGCCTGAATAGGGCATTAACGCTGTTAAGTATAGCACACCATAAAAGAGTTGAAAAGAAATAAATCGCTGTGGTAATATTAACTCTGTATGGAGGTCACTAAATATGTCATTTATATCAACTAAAGGTCGTTATGGTCTAAGGGTCATGATCGATCTGGCGGAGCATAATAACGGGGATTATGTTCCATTAAGCGATATTGCTGAAAGACAGGGTATTTCAGAGAAATATCTTGAAAGTATTGTTGGAACATTAAGTAGAAATGGACTGCTGGAATCACTTAGAGGAAAAGGCGGCGGATACAGACTGATAAAAAGACCCGAAGAATATTCGGTACTTGATATATTAAAATGCACTGAAGGAAGTCTGGCACCGGTTTCATGCCTGGATAAATCATTTAATGACTGTCCCAGAGTTTCAGAGTGTAATACTTTACCAATGTGGGAAGATTTTTATAAGCTTGTAACAGAATTTTTTGCTTCAAGATCATTGCAGGATCTGGTTGCAGAACCAGGATCTGGAGATTTTGTCATTTAATACATAAATAATCAATATTTGAAAAAACATATTTTAGGTAGTATACTGTTACAGTATTTTGGAGAGACATTTTGTATTCGAAAGGGATAAGGACTTATGAAGTTAAGTGAGTTAAGCTCTGGGACACTTATAATGCTTATAGTTGCAGTAGTACTTGTAGTTTTACTTATTGTACTTATTGTTGTAACCATCAATGTATTGAAGAAACCAACAGAGAATGAGAATTATACAAAAAAGGAATATACATCATACAAGTCTGATGAAGATGATTCAAAGAAAAAGAAAAGTTCCTCGATTTTTGATGAAGAAGATGATGATGAAGATGATTTCAGCTCTGCTGATGAATCAGATGAAGATAAGGATTCTTTAGAGAAATTCAAACCTAAGGATGAGACAGCTGAAGAAGAAACAGCTGAAGATGATTCTGAAGACGAGGGAGATATTACTGAAATCTTAACAAGTACCATCGAGGCTGATGAAGCTTTAGCAGAAGAAAGAGCCAAGAAAGAAATCGCTGAAAGATTCTTAAAGTCTGAAACAAAAGAAGAGAAAGATACTGATGTTGAAGAAGATTCAGATATGGAAGATGATACAGATTCTGATTTAGACTCCGATATAGATTCAGATGTAAAAGAATATGTACCAAGTCATGAAGAAAAAATCAAATCTGAATTCAGTGAACTTTTTGATCATAGAAATGATAATGTTACAAATGATACTATCGATGTGTCAAAGCAGGTTAAAGATGCAAAGACCATGGAAGAAAAATATGGCAAGTATCAGCCATCACAGGAAAATGACAGTGCATTTGTAGACAGTGGATTTACAATAGAAAAAGGAGCAGATACTTCATTTGACAGTGCATTTACAGACAGTGCATTTTCAAATGAGACTGAAATAGAAGAAGAGGATAATTCCTTACTTGGAATGAAGCCATATAAGGATGAAGGAAAGATAACTGTTAATCCTGTAAATCAGGTAAATATCAATGCGGTTAATTCTGATATCATCGCTGATTCAGTTGATTTAGGAGCAAAGACTGCCAGTGTTAATGAGATGAAGGCATTCTTAAGTGATAATCCTGTTCCTAAGAAAAAGAATAAGAAGATGAAGAAGGGTGAAGCTCTCTTTGAACAGAAGTTTAGAGAAGAGACAAAACGTGGAGAAATTCAGGGAGCTGATTACTTCTGGTATAACAATCAGGATATTGAAAATCTTGCTAGAAAAGAAGATATGTATTTCTATTGTAAGTATTTCAATGATCCGGATAAGGCTGTTCTTCCACTGATAATTGAAATGTACGATTGTGCATTTGTAAGAACAGAAGAGATTGAAAGAATTGCTTATGGTATTAAATTTAAAGCCATGGGCATGAGAGAAATTCTCAGTGCAAAAGAAAATATAAGCTTTGACAGATCAGAGGCTACTAAAGAGCCAACTGAAGAAGATAAGCAGGAAATCTATGAAAAATGGTGCGGATATGTTGATAACTTCCTTAAGATAATCGTTATCAATGCACCAGACAGTATCAAGGAAGAAATCAAGCTTCAGCTTTATCATTATGGTCATAATGATGCAGAGACACTTCTTTTCTGCCCGGATGAACCGGATAATGACGAAGATGATTAATACTTGACAATAAAAGATACAGTGATTAAACTTATCACATGTAAATAATAGAATGGCAATGATGGTGCATAAAGAGCATTGAAAACTCCTAAAGAGAGACGAGGTCACCGGCTGAGAGCTTCGTCAGGATAAGTCAGTACTTCATCTTCACACCGGAGTCTTTTTGTTGAACGGCTGGTCCTATTAGGCAAAAACGTATGGAAAGCGCGTTAAGCTTAAATTAAGAGCCGCAGGTAATGCGGAATCAGGGTGGTACCACGGAAATGTTTATTCGTCCCTTCGTTACTTAAGTAACGGAGGGATTTTTCTATTATATACCCCATTCTAAGGAGGAAGAATATATGAGTAAGACGCTTCAGGAAATCAGACAGGAAGCAGAAGAAAAGATCAAAGCAACATTTACAGCTGAAACTCTCGATGAAATAAGAGTAAATGTCTTAGGTAAGAAGGGTGAATTAACACAGATCCTTAAGAGTATGAAGGATCTTTCACCAGAGGAAAGACCTAAGGTTGGTCAGCAGGTTAATGAGGTAAGAAAGGTTTTAGAGGACCTTATCGAATCAAAAAAAGCTGAGATTAAACATGCAGTTCTCGCAGAGAAGATGAAGAGAGAGACAATTGACGTAACTCTTCCGGGAAAGAAGATGATGAGAGGACATCGTCATCCTAACCAGATAGCTCTTGAGGACTTAGAGAAAGTATTTATCGGAATGGGTTATCAGGTAGTTGAAGGACCTGAAGTAGAATTCGACAGATATAATTTCGAACTTCTTAATATTCCTGCAAATCATCCTGCAAAGGACGAACAGGATACATTTTATATCACAAAAGACATTCTCCTTAGAACTCAGACATCATCAGTTCAGGCAAGAATTATGGAAGGCGGCGAGCTTCCAATTAAGATCATTTCACCAGGTAGAGTATTCAGAGCTGATGAAGTTGATGCTACACACTCACCTTCATTCCATCAGGTAGAAGGCCTTGTTGTAGGTAAGGGCGTAACAATGGCTGACCTTAAGGGAACTCTTGATCAGTTTGCAAGAGAATTCTTCGGACCAGGAACAAAGACAAAACTTCGTCCACATCATTTCCCATTTACAGAGCCATCTGCAGAAGTTGATGTAACATGCTTTAAGTGTGGTGGTAAGGGATGTAACGTATGTAAGGGTTCAGGCTGGATTGAGATCCTTGGATGTGGTATGGTTCATCCTCACGTACTTGAGATGTGCGGTATTGATCCAAATGTTTATTCAGGTTTTGCTTTCGGTATCGGACTTGAAAGAGTAGCACTTCTTAAATATGAAATTGATGATATGCGTCTTCTCTATGAGAATGATGTAAGATTCCTTAAGCAGTTCTAATTTAAGAAGAGATAATTAAAAGATAAGATTAATTAAGGAGATAGATATGAATACACCAATATCATGGATTAAAGCATATGTTCCTGATCTGGATGTTACTCCACAGGAATTTGTTGATAAGATTACACTTTCAGGTTCACATGTTGAAAATTATAAGACATTTAATAAGAATCTTGAGAAGATCGTTGTAGGTAAGGTTCTCAAGATAGATAGACATCCTGACGCAGATAAATTAGTTATTTGTCAGGTGGATGTTGGAGAAAATGAGCCAATTCAGATAGTAACAGGTGCTCCAAATGTGGAAGTAGGCCAGATGGTTCCTACAGTACTTGATGGAGGAAGAGTTGCAGGGGGACACGATGGAGGAGAACTTCCTGCTGACGGAATTAAGATTAAGAAGGGAAAACTTCGTGGAGTAGAATCATTTGGTATGATGTGCGCCATTGAAGAACTTGGTTCTTCTCGTGAGCTTTACCCAGAAGCTCCAGAAAATGGAATCTATGTATTCCCTGCTGATGCTGATGTAAAACCAGGAGATGATGCAGTTGCAGCTCTCGGTCTTGATGATACAAATGTAGAATATGAGATTACATCTAACAGAGTAGACTGTTTCTCAATCCTTGGAATGGCAAGAGAGGCAGCTGTTACATTTGATAAGCCTTTCTATCCACCAGTAGTAGAAGTAAAAGAAGAGTCAGATGAAAAGACTGAGGATTATATCTCAGTTGATGTTGAAGATACAGAGCTCTGCAAGAGATATGTGGCAAGGGTTGTTAAGAATGTTAAGATCGGACCTTCACCTGAATGGATGAAGAGAAGACTTCGTGCCCAGGGAATAAGATCTATCAATAATATAGTTGATATCACAAATTATGTAATGGAAGAATATGGTCAGCCAATGCATGCTTATGACCTTTCTACAATTGCTGGAAATAAGATCGTAGTAAAGCGTGCCGCTGATGGGGATAAGTTTACAACACTTGATGGTGTTGAAAGAGAGCTTGACAGCAATGTTCTTATGATCTGTGATGGAGAAAAGGAAGTTGGTATCGCTGGTATGATGGGCGGTGCTAATTCAATGGTTACAGATGATATTAAGGATCTTTTATTTGAAGCTGCCTGCTTCGACGGAACAAATATCCGCCTTTCAGAGAGAAGACTTGGTCTTCGTACAGATGCTGCTGGTAAGTTTGAAAAGGGACTTGATCCAAATCTTGCTAAGGAAGCCATCGATAGAGCCTGCCAGCTTATTGAAGAGCTTGGCTGTGGTGAAGTTCTTAAGGGAGCGGTTGATGTTTATCCAGAAAAGGTTGAGCCATGGACACTTCCATTTGAACCAGAAAGAATGAATGCCCTTCTTGGACTTAATGTTTCTGAGGAAGAAATGCTTTATATCTTTAAGGGCTTTGGCCTTAAGTATAATGAGAGTGACAGAACTCTTACAATTCCTACATATAGACAGGATCTTCATTGCATGAATGATCTTGCAGAAGAAGTTGCAAGAATCTATGGATATGACAAGATTCCATCAACTCTTACTACTCTTAATGCAGGAATCGGTGGACTTCCTTACAATCAGGAAATTGAAGCTATCGCAAGAAATGTTGTAGAAGCTAATGGTTTCTCAGGTGGAATGTGCTATTCATTTGAAAGTCCAAAGGTATTTGATAAATTATTACTTCCTGCTGATAGCAAGTTCCGTGAGGCAGTTAAGATAAGTAATCCTCTTGGTGAAGACTTCTCAATCATGAGAACTATCTCACTTAATGGGATGCTTACATCTCTTTCAACAAACTTCAACAGACGTAATAAGAATGTACGTCTTTATGAAATGGGAAATGTATATGTGCCACATAGTCTTCCTCTTACAGAACTTCCTGATGAAAAGATGAAGCTTACACTTGGTATGTATGGTGAAGGAGATTTCTTTACACTTAAGGGAGTTGTTGAAGAACTTTTCGAAAAGCTCAATTTCGCTGATGAAGTAGAATATGAGCATACAACTGCATATTCATTCCTTCATCCAGGAAGACAGGCTGAGATCATGAGAGGTGATATGTCAGTTGGTTATATCGGCCAGTTACACCCAGAAGTAGTTGAAAATTATTCTATGAAGGGTGAGGTATATGTAGCTGTTCTTAATATGGATGTGGTAACAAGTCTTACAAAGGAAGATATTAAGTACACAGGTATTGCTAAATTCCCTGGATCAACAAGAGACCTTTCACTTGTTTGTGATAAGAGTGTATTTGTTGGTGATATCGAAAAAGTACTTAAGAAAGTCGGCGGACAGTTACTTGAACATATTGAGCTCTTCGATGTTTACGAAGGGGATCAGGTAGGAGAAGGTAAAAAGTCAGTAGCATTCTCACTTCTTTTCAGAGCAAAGGACAGAACTCTTGCAGATACAGAAGTAAATGCTATAATAGAAAAGTCTCTTGAAAAACTTAAGGAAATTGGAGTTTCTTTAAGAGCATAACTAATATTATAGAAGGAATAATAAAATGGAATTAACTGATTTTAATTACGATCTGCCTGAGGAGCTTATTGCTCAGGACCCACTTCTTAAGAGAAGTGATTCAAGACTTATGGTAATACATAGGGACACAGGAGAGATAGAACATAAACATTTCAGTGATATAATAGATTATCTTGATCCGGGAGACTGCCTTGTTATAAATGATACGAAGGTAATCCCTGCCCGTCTTATGGGTATTAAGGCTGAAACCGGAGCAACCATCGAAGTCCTTCTTCTCCGTAATAAGGGAGATAATGTCTGGGAAACACTTGTAAGACCAGGCAAGAAGGCTAAAGTCGGAACTGTTATTTCTTTTGGTGATGGACTCCTTATGGGAGAAGTAATTGACATCGTTGATGAAGGAAACAGGCTTATCAAATTCTCATATGAAGGAATATGGGAAGAAGTTCTTGATCAATTAGGAGAGATGCCTCTTCCACCATATATAACTCATAAACTTCAGGATAAGAACCGTTATCAGACTGTTTATGCAAAGCATGAAGGTTCTGCTGCGGCTCCAACAGCCGGGCTTCATTTTACAGAGGAACTTCTGCAAAAGATTAAGGATAAAGGAATTAATATTGCAAGAGTAACTCTTCATGTAGGACTCGGTACTTTTAGACCTGTTAAGGTTGAAAAGATAGAAGAGCATCATATGCATTCAGAATACTATGTTGTGCCTGATGAAACAGCTGAACTTATCAATAAGACCCGTGCTGCAGGAAAGAGGATTGTATCGGTTGGAACCACCAGTACAAGAACTCTTGAGTCTGCAGCGGCTGAAGATGGTACACTTAAGGGATGCAGTGGATGGACAGAAATATTCATTTATCCAGGATATAAATTTAAAGTGGTGGATTCTTTAATTACAAACTTCCATCTTCCTGAATCAACGCTTATAATGTTAGTATCAGCTTTTTATGATAGAGAAAAAGTACTTGATGCATATAAGACAGCTGTTGATGAAAGATACAGATTCTTCTCATTCGGAGATGCTATGGTACTTATTTAAACAGTACATATAATTTATAGAATTTGAAGGGAACAAGGAACTATGAAAACAGTAAAAGATAGTATAAAGCTTTTTAGATTTAATCTGCCTTCAGTAATTATATTTGAAATGCTTATACATATCCTTGCTGCTGCGGTTCTTGTTCCCTTATATTATGTTTTCTGCAACTCTGCGATAAAACTTGCAGGGGTTAATTATCTAAATAGAAGCAATGTAGGTAAGTTCTTTAAATATCCGGGAACTTACCTTTTTATTCTTGTATATCTTATTATTGCAGCATTTCTTATTTCCATAAATATATCCGGTTTGATACATAATTATATAGCGGCATCTACTTTAAAAAGAGTAGGTCCTTTCAGAATATTTATGTATGGATTAAAAGGTGCTGTAAAAAGTCTCAGACCACTAAACTTTATAGCAGGGATAATGACATTATTTTTTGCACCTGCAATGTCTATAATCTTTTATACTTTTAATCTGTTACAGTTATCTCTTCCAGGTTACATATTAAGTTATCTGAATAATCATGTTATAGGTGTAAGGATATTTATAGTGATATATCTGATTCTTTCTCTTGTATGTTTTGATTTTACTTATGCACTGCATTATTATATGGTGACACGTGGATCATTTTTTCAGGCTGTAAGAAGGTCAAGAAAGATCCTTAAAGGAAAGAGATTTAAGAATATATTATCAATAGAATTATGGACATTGGCGGTAAGTGGTGGATCTATTTTTATCGGATCTGTTATCATATCAAAGTTTATCCCAAAACTTATTAAATTGATCAAGATAAATGTTGCATCATTTTTCATTACATCAATTTCTCAGAGTATGCTTTTGGTTCTTGTTATACTTTTGGTGCTTCTTGGAATTCCGTTAAATATGTGTTTTATCACTTATAGATTTTCGGAAATGCAGCCTAAAAGATCTGTACTGCCCAATATTGCAGATTATAAGGATTATAATCCGAAGAAAAGTATGATGAGAGAAAAAGCTGGTATTGTTACATTACTGGCTATATGTTTTGTTCTGGATATCGCATTTTATAGATTGAACAGACTTGGTGCTTTCAACATAAATGCGGACTATCTTAACACCGTGACTATCACTGCTCATAGAGGTGCATCTCTTGATGCGCCGGAGAATACTCTTGGAGCATTTGAACTGGCTATAAATCAAGGTGCAGATGTAGTTGAGCTTGATGTAAGGGAAACAAAGGATCATGTGATAATAGTCCAGCATGATGAAACATTTAAAAGGACCATAGGTCTTGATAAAAAGGTTGGGGACATGACTTATGATGAAATCTTAGAGCTTAGTGCAGGAGCCTGGTATGATGAAAAATATAAGGATGAAAAAGTACCCACTTTAGAAGAGGCGATCGATCTTATTAAGGGAAGAGCAAAGTTAAATATTGAATTAAAGCCGGCTTCAACGGATTCAATGCTGATAGAAGAAGTAGTGCGTATTGTAAATGAGAAGAACATAAAAAAAAGCTGTGTGGTAACATCCCTTAATTACAACTCCCTTAAGGAAGTTAAGGAACTTGATCCGGATATAAAGACTATATATGTAATGTCTGTTGCTTTAGGAGACTATTATAATCTTAAATATGCAGATGGATTTAGTATTAAATATACCTATTTATCAAGTTCATCAGTTAAAAATGCTCATAAAGTTGGTAAGGAAGTATATGTATGGACTGTTAATTCAAAACGTCTTCTTGAAAGACTTATGCTTTTAAATGTAGACAGTATAATAACTGATAATCCAGAGAAAATGAGACGTGATATGGCAGACATATATGAAGACAACAGTCTTTTTGGAACGTTAAATTCGTATTTTAAAAATCTTTTCTAGTTTAAGAGGAAAAAAAGTGAAGAAGAAACTGATTATTTTATTAAGTATTGTAATGTGCCTTGCATTTACCGGATGCCGTTTAATAGGCAGTGAAAGTGCATCAGAAACAGATGGAGAAAAAAAGGAAGATCCAACATCAGGTTTTATAGAACTTGAGGGATATGTAAAGACCATTAGAGATGAGGTTAATATCTATAGAACTCCTGATGAAAAAGGAGAAATCTATATGACCTTAAATAAGGGCGTTGACCTTAAAAGAACAGGCTCCAAAAATGGATGGGTCAGAGTAAGGCTGAATGACATTTTATGCTATGTAAATGGAAAAGATGTTGAAGAGACCACAATCAAATGGGCTTCAGAGACAGATGTAAAGACTGTAACACATGTGATCTATATAGATCCTGCAAAGCAGATTGAAAAAGATGACAGCCTTGAACCATTAAGACCTGACCTTAAGATAAGTGATATTGCTGAAACAAGCACAAGCGAAGAAAATAATGAAAAATCTGATGGAGATGATACAGATACTTCATCTAAAAAAGCTGATTCATCTCTTGCAAAAGCAGCCATGGGTCCATCTGCTATTGGTGTAACAACTGGTAACTTTGAATATGATATTACCTTTGCCATAGCGGATAAAGTGAGAAAAGAGTTGGAGAACATGGGCTATACTGTTATCCTTTCAAGGGAATCAGATAGTGTAAATATAAGTAATTCGAAGAGAGCTTTGGATGCAGTTTCAAGTGAAGCTGAGATTTATATAAGAATAAGCGCCGGCTCATCTAAAAATGCAGATTTAAAGGGGATGGCAGGATTTATAGCAACAGATTCAAATCCAAATACAAAGAATTATTATAATAAGAGCTATGATCTTTGTAATCTCATGCTTGATAAAGCAACTAAGAGTACAGGAGCTAAAAATTTAGGACTGTTTAAGACAGATGAATTAACAAGTCTTAATTATTGTACAACTATGCCTGCTGTATCAATAAATGTTGGCTATCTTTCAAATGTGGATGATGATACTTCATTAAGTAATGAAGAATATGTTAACAAAGTCTCTGATGCCCTGACCGATGCGGTTTTAGAGTATTTTACAGGTAGAAACTTGACAGAATAATGTAACAGTGCTAATATCTATCTGTAACAAATTTGTAACATTGTTAAATGGATTAGAAACATTTTTGAGATTATGAAGTTAAATAGTAGTAACAAATACAGAATGAATAGAGCAGGACTCTTCCTTAGAAAGAATGTTTTTTCTGGAAGATTCTTCGTTCGTAACACTATAATTGCATTAATATTTGCTACTGTTGTAGGTACTCCTATAATTGTTCTTGGCAATAATACCGGTGACAAGCAGGCTACAGTTGAAGCATCAGAACCTGTTTATGAGATTAATATTTCTGAAGCAGATATGATTGATGAGAATTCTCTTACAGTTATTAAGAGCAGAATTGATGCTGAAGCATCAGTTAAACTTTCATCTAAGTCTGAAACACTTCTTGCTGGTACAGAATTTGATTTTAACGGCAAATTCATTACTAAGGTTTCTTCTCTTAATATCAGAGAGAATGCAGATGAGAATTCAGAAATCGTAGGAAGACTCTTTGAAGGTGCATATGGCACGATCCTTGGTGAAGAAGGTGAGTGGACAAAGATAAGCTCAGGAACTGTTACAGGATATGTAAAGACAGAATATATCTTAAAAGATAAAGAAGCAGTTAAGATTGCTAATGATTATAAAGTTAAGATTGCAACTGTTTCTGAAGCAGAAGTTCGCGTAAGAGAAGAGGGTTCTACTGATTCAGACGTAATTTATTATGCAACTCTTAATGAAGCATTTCCAGTTAATGCTGATCTTACAAATGATCAGTGGATAAATATAAGACTTGCAGATTCAACTTACGGATATATTTCATCAGAATTCGTATCAGTTAAAGAAGGATTTGCTGAAGCTATTCCAGTTTCAAGATTAGAAGATCTTGATAGAATTAAGGAAGACAACTTAAGAGAGAAAGTTAAGGAAGAAGAAGCATCAAATAGCGAAAACTCTGATAATGATTCATCTTACAGTGAGTCAGAGAATACATCGTCTTCAGATAATAGCTCATCATCTGATAAAAGCTCTTCATCTTCTTCATCAAATGAAGTAAGTCAGGACACAACAACTGAAGAAGCAGTAAATGTAGATGTGAGTGACAGATATCTTCTTGCAGCTATTGTTTATGCAGAGTCAGGTGGAGAACCATACGAAGGACAGCTGGCAGTAGCTAACGTGGTACTTAACAGACTTCGTACAGGCTACTATGGTAATACACTTTCGGATGTTATCTATGCACCATACCAGTTCTCAGCAACAAGTACCAGTGCATTCCAGAACGCTCTTACAACAGGAGGTTCATCAACATCACTTGCTGCAGCAGATGCAGCCCTTGCCGGTACAAACAATATCGGTTCATTAAAGAACTTCAGACCAACATGGTATATCGATGTTAGTACAATTGAAGGTTCTTATACAATCATAAATAATCACGTGTTCTTCTAGGACTAAGGAAGAAATCACAAAAAAACTATAAAGAACGGATAGGGAATAGATTGCGTTTTAGATTCCCTATCCGTTTTGTTTTTCGCTGGTCGTCTCCGAGGTCCTATTCGACTCAGGACAACCTAAGAGCTGCGCTAATTTGCTCAAAAAACATGGCAATAAAACTTTATTTTTGTAGGAGGAACAAATATAATATAGGCATTACTAAATCGGGAGTTTGAGTGTGCTCAGATGAAAAGCAATAAAAACAGATTATTAATTGAAGGAACAGATAAAGATGGATAGAGAAATAAATGAATTTATCAATTGTTGGGTAGGGAAGAAGCTTGAAAGTATAAACAATATATGTGAAATGCTTGATATCGGTTTTAGTGACAATCTTGTTTTACATGGGATGGGACTGACCAGAATATTTATTAATGATGACCTTTTAATAACAACGATAGATTACAATTCCTGGGATGAAGCTGAGGATAAAAACAATGATGAATGGTTTAATACAGGTAAATATAAGGATCAGATCATTGGAGGTATAGTTACAAGTATAACCATTAGCAAGACTAATGATCTGTTTATTGAATTGGACAACGGAGTGAGAATAGAGTGCTACATAGCTAATGCTTATCCACACTATGTTGAAGAATGCGAACAGTGGGTTTTGTTTGAACATAACAAAAATCATTCAGGAAGACATCTAACAGCTTATAATAAGAGAATATCATTCTAACAGCATTATTAAAATATTATGTGCTAAGGCGCAAAGCGGGATTTATAAATTCGAGGTTGAGAAAATGAATGCATTGATTATTAATTGTAGCCCTGTTCGTACAGGAGCAACATCTGAAATAGTAAAAATAGTTATGGAACAACTATCTGCAAGATATGATGTTAAAGGGATATGTATAGATGATTATTCTTTCACTTTCTGCAGGGGGTGTCGTTCATGCCACTCTACCGCAAATGTGGTCTAAATGATGCGCCGGTGATTCAGGCTATTATGGATGAATACGACAAAGCAGATATTATAGTATCCGTTTCGCCTTCGTATTGGGCGGACATACCCGGTCAGTTCAAAGCGTTTATTGATCGATGCACTCCTTGGTGTAATACGCATGAACCGCATGCAACGATTAAGACAGGCAAGAAAGGATATGCTATCGCTCTTAGAACGGGTCCAAACATGCCGGAATGTGAAAGAATTATCAGTAGCATAGAACACTTCTATGGCCATCTTGAGATAGAGTGTGTGGGTCACATGGGACTTACGTCTATTGAATATAAGACGGATGTTGAGCCGAGAAAGAATGAAATTATTGAATTTTGTTCTGGCATATAAGTGATCAACCCCAGCCAAAATATAATAAAAGACGCGAAAGAATTCCTCCAAAGGGCATTTTTAGCCCGCTGGAGGAATTGCTTTTGCGTCTATTTTATTTTGGCGTCTGTTTTTTTACGTCTATTTATTTAGTCTTTTCATTATCCAATCTCTTCTGATCCATCATTGCGCGAACCTTCATTGGAAGACCGAATAATGTAATGAATCCAGATGCATCCTTATGATCATAAAGATCACCTGTTGTAAAGCTTGCAAGTGATTCTGAATAAAGAGAATATGGTGATGTTGTACCAGCTTTCTGGATATTACCTTTGTAAAGCTTTAACTTAACTGTACCTGTGACTCTTTCATTTACTGACATAACAAATGCCTGGAGTGCCTCGCGGAGAGGTGTGAACCATTTTCCTTCGTATACGAGATTTGAGAATCTTACTCCAACGTAACGGTTGAAATCAAGAGTTTCACGATCAAGTACAAGCTCTTCTAACTGTTTGTGAGCTTCTAAAAGGATAGTTCCACCTGGTGTTTCATATACGCCACGTGACTTCATGCCAACAACACGGTTTTCAACGATATCAATGATACCAATACCGTTCTTGCCACCGATCTCATTTAATTCACGGATTATATCTGAAGTCTTCATTGATTTACCGTTAAGTGCAACAGGCATGCCTTTTTCAAACTGAAGTTCGATTTCTGTAGCTTCATCTGGAGCATCTTCTGGTGTGACTGAAAGAACAAGAAGATCCTTAAAATTAGGCTCATTTGCAGGATTCTCAAGCTCAAGACCTTCGTGGCTGATGTGCCATATGTTTCTGTCACGGCTGTAAGAATGTTTTGCATCGAATGGAAGATTGATTCCCTTTGAATGGCAGTAATCAATTTCATCCTGACGAGACTCGAGTGTCCACTTTGGATCACGCCATGGAGCGATGATCTGGATGTCTGGAGCAAGTGCTTTAATAGAAAGCTCAAAACGAAGCTGATCATTTCCCTTACCAGTAGCACCGTGGCAGATGGCAACAGCGCCTTCTTTTCTGGCAACTTCAACAAGCTTCTTTGAGATTACAGGTCTGGCAAATGATGTACCGAGAAGATATTTATTCTCATAAACAGCATCAGCCATAACTGTTGGCATGATATATTCATCACAGAACTCATCAATAACATCGATGATATAAAGCTTCTCAGCACCTGAATACTTAGCGCGTTCTTCAAGTCCGTCAAGCTCAGCACCCTGTCCTACATCAATACAAGCACATACAACATCATAATTATATGTTTCCTTAAGCCAAGGAATGATAGCTGTTGTATCAAGTCCGCCTGAATA
>DFFQ01000234.1 GCA_002371025.1 Lachnospiraceae bacterium UBA3772
ACAGTGATACTAAGGTTTATGATGGAACAGCACTTACAAAGAACAGCTTTACAGCAGATACTCTGGCAACTGGTGACAGCATAGCAGCAGGAGATATCGTGATCACCGGTACTCAGACTGATGTTGGTAAATCTGATAATATAGCAAGTGCCGCTGTGATAAAGAATTCTAACGGTGCTAATGTAACTTCAAGCTATGACATTACATATGTTAAGGGCGAACTTGAAGTAACGCCTAAGGCAATAATTGTAAAAGCAAATGATAAGACTAAGACCTATGGAGAAGCTGATCCAACATTTGACGTAACTATAACCGGAATGGTGGATGGAGAAGATGAAATTACATACACAATAAGCCGTGAAACAGGTGACAATGTTGGTGAATATATAATCAGTCCATCAGGCGACACAACCCAGGGTAACTATTCAGTAACTTACGAAACAGGAACTCTTACAATTGGAAAGAGATCCGTAACAGTAACCATTACCGGTCATAATAATTCAGCTGTTTATGATGGAAATAGCCATAGCATCAGCGGATATGATGTATCAGTCAGCGATAGTCTTTATAGTAATTCTGATATTGGATTTACTGGAAGTAATATAGCACTTCGTACAGAAGTTGGAACTACAGTAATGGGACTTAACGCTGAACAGTTTACAAATAATAATGATAACTTTGATGTAACATTTACGGTAACAGATGGTTATCAGACAATTATTAAAGCTAATAATACTGTTGAAGTAACACTTAATGACTGGACATATGGAAAGACTGCAGAAGAACCTTCTGTAAATGCAACATTTGGATCAGATGAAGTGGTTTATACATACTACACTAACGAAGCATGTACTATTAAGACCGGAACTTCAAATGGAGCTTCAAGTGAGGGCGGAAAGCCAACACTGGCAGGTACATACTTTGTTAAGGCTGAGATAGCTGAAACCGATAATTATAATGCAGCTTCGGGCGTAGATTCATTTGAAATTAATAAAGCTATTATTAGAGTGGCAGCAGATGATAAGAGCAGCAAATATAAGAATGATATTGTAGAACTTACCTGGCAGATATCTGGAGACTATATTGAAGGTGACGAGCTTGGTATAACAGCTTCTACAACAGCTACAAATAATTCAGTAGTTGGCGAATATCCTATTACACTTAGCTGGAACAATAATACAAATTATAGTGCTACACTTATAGCTGGAACTTACACAATTACAAAGACAGATCTCAGTGTTTCAGCATCTGCATATTCAGGAGTCTATGACGGAGAGGAACATGGTATAACTGTTGACGTTGATGGAAATGAAGAAGCTGTGGTTTACTACAGTGATACAACAGCTCTTACAACCGAAAATTATGATACTGCAGGAAGCAGAATTGCACCAACAAGAAAAGATGTTGGAGTAACAACAGTTTACTATTATGTTTCAACTGGAAATTATAGTCCGGATCCTATTAAGGGAAGTAAGGACATTACTATTACCAGTGCAGAAGTAACTGTAACAGCAGATGACATTTCAAAGAAATATGGAGAGAATGATCCTAAATTTACAGCAACAATTACCGGTCTCATTGAGGGTGATGGTGAAGAGTTGATCGTTTACGTATTAGCATCTGAGCATGACGAAGAAGCAGGAGAATATGATATTACTGCAACAGGTGATGAAGTTCAGGGTAACTACACTGTGAAGTTTGTAGGTGGTAAATTTACTATCGAAAAAGCTGATCAGGAAGCTCCGGATGCAACTACTATAACAGTACATAACATTGAAGATGAAGCATTAGTAATTGCTTCTATAGAAGGTGTTGATGATTCAATGGAATACAGTACTGATGGTGGTGAGACCTGGATACCTGTAGAAGATGGACAGACTACTATTGAAAACCTTAAAGTTGGTGAAATCCTCATCAGATTTAAAGAGGACGAAAACCATAATGCAGGAACTATCATAACAATTAAAGTGTCTGCTAAGGGAGATGTTGAAGTATCTACAAGAAAGATCGGAGATGTACCTGATATTACAGTAAGTAATTCAAAAGAAGAGATGTTCGATAAATTACTGGATGATACTGAAAAGGCTGCAAGAGTAGATGGAAAAGATGTTGATTTCTATCTTACTGAAGAAGATAAGACTTCATCAGTATCTGAAGCTGATAAGAAACTTGTTCAAGGAGCACTTAAAGAAGGCGAAGTAGTCGGTATTTACCTTGATATTAATCTCTTTAAGCAGATAGAAAATGAAGAAGCTGTTCAGATACACGAAACAAATGGTTACTTAATAAGCTTCATTATAAAGTTACCTGAAAAACTTATTAATAAAGATGGTAAGGTAACAAGAAGCTATAGAGTATTAAGAATCCATAATGGTGTTATAGAAGAAGTAACATCTTCTTATGACAGCACAAATGAAAGCATAGATACCGGATCTGATAACTTCTCGATATTTGTAATCGTTTATAAGGATGCTATCGAAGAAAAAGAAGCACCTGAACCAGCGAAAGATGCAACTGTCGAAGATAAGACAGATGGAAATACAGATATCTATAGAACTGGAGATGATACACCATTATCAGTTATGATGCTTATCATGGTACTCAGCTTAGGTGGATGCGCAGTTGTAATAAATAAAAAGAGAAACAAGAAAGATCAGTAATTAATAATGATTTTTGATTAACACAGTGAGCCATAGCCCCCGGGACTATGGCTCACTTTTTTGTTAACATAAAAATGGACCATAGTCCCGGAGGCTATGGTCCATTTTGGGTTTTCATTTTGGGTTTTCATGGCTTTTTTCTTGCTAGTAAAATAAAAAAATGATAAAATGTAGAAAGGTATGTAATACAATAGGATAAGTGTTGTTGCATGCTAAAATTTTGTTATCGGGGTAAATGATTATGCCAAGACTTTATATTAAAGCTAAAGATTTAGAAGAAAGCGATGTAGTAAAGGTATTTGATGATAAGGGAAAGGAAGTTTATTATTTAAAAGACGACTTCATTGCTACAGGACATAGAATAAAAATATTCCTTGCGGGTACTATCAGTGAATGTGGATATGTACAGGAAAAAGATGGCGGAAATGGAAGACTTAAGTTCGAGTTTGCTGCCAGAGATAAGTTTGGTACAGTTCAGAGAGACTGGATGTCAAGATTCCAGAAATATGATATAGCTTACGATGAGGACTGGGTAGTTAAAGGTGATGCCGTTATCTGGGATTACTCTGTAGTTACAGGTTCTATTGAGGTTATGAAAGTTGAGAGTAAACCATATATCATTCCAGGGCAGGCTCTTAATATGACAGATACATATATCATTGATGTGGATAGTGAATCAGATGTTCTTATTTCACTTGCATTCGCATTTTCATTATATGCTCTTAATAAATATCAGTATCAGTAAAATAAGAGCAGATTAGTTAAAGCCTTAATAAAAATATAAAAATGATTAAGGCTTATTTTTTGGAGGCACTATGTATAAAGAAGGATTTTCAAATGAGAAGTATACTGAACTTCAGTCAAAACATATTAAGGAGAGAATAGATAAGTTCGGCGGTAAGCTTTACCTTGAATTTGGTGGAAAGCTTTTTGATGATTTCCATGCCAGTCGTGTACTTCCTGGATTTCATCCTGATTCAAAGATTCAGATGTTAAAGAAGCTTTCAGATCAGGCAGAAATAGTAATAGCTATAAAAGCTGCAGACATTGAGAAAAACAAAGTAAGAGGAGATATCGGAATCACTTATGATCAGGATCTTCTTAGACTTATTGATGCATTTACAAGCAATGGACTCTATGTTGGAAGCGTTGTTATTACTCAGTTTTCTGAGAATCCATCAGTTCTTAATTATGAGAAGAAACTTAAAACTTTAGGACTTAAGGTGTTCAGACATTACTCAATACCTGGATATCCTTCAAATATTCCTCATATCGTCAGTGATGAGGGATTTGGAAGAAATGATTATATAGAGACTACAAGACCACTTGTTGTTGTTACAGCACCAGGTCCTGGTTCAGGAAAAATGGCTACCTGCCTTTCACAGCTTTACCATGAAGCAAAGCACGGTGTAAAAGCTGGATATGCTAAATTTGAAACATTTCCAATCTGGAATATTCCACTTAATCATCCTGTTAACCTGGCTTATGAAGCAGCAACAGCTGATCTTAACGATGTAAATATGATCGATCCATTCCATTTGGAAGCTTATGGAGAGACCACAGTTAACTATAATAGAGACGTTGAAGTTTTCCCTGTTCTTCGCACAATGATGGAGAAAATCCAGGGAGAGTCAATTTATAAATCACCTACAGATATGGGCGTAAATATGGCCGGCTACGGTATCATTGATGACCAGGCCTGCCGTGATGCCGCAAATCAGGAAATCATAAGAAGATATTATGAGGCTCTTGATAATAAGGCAAAGGGAAGCGGATCAGATGAACCTATTCAGAAGATTGAGCTTCTTATGGAAAAGGCCGGAATCTCAATTGCTGATCGTCCGGTTGTAGCAGCAGCAAATATCAAGGCTGAGGAGACAGGAAGACCTGCAGCAGCTATGGAAATGCCAGATGGTTCAATCCTTACAGGTAAGACTTCTGAGCTCCTTGGTGCTTCAAGCGCGCTTCTCCTTAATGCCCTTAAATATTTCGCAGGGGTAGATGATGCTGCAAAGCTTATATCTCCAAATGTTATTGAGCCTATTAATAACTTAAAGGTAAGTTATCTTGGAGATCACAATCCACTTATGCACTTGGATGAACTCCTTATTGCGCTTTCAATATCAGCTCTTACAAGTGAGGATGCAAGCAAGGCTTATGCGATGCTTCCAAAGCTTGCTGGACTTGAAGTTCATTCATCAGTTCTTCTTTCACATGAAGACATCGGAGTATTTAAGAAGCTTGGTTGCCATCTTACATGTGAACCAAGATATGAGAGAAACAAGTTATATCATAACTAAATGAGCTGATGAGACATATCCCGAATCTGGGAGTTGACGAGTCAGAACATAAATTCAAATCCGGAGTTAATATGAGATTTGTAATACAGAGAGTTACCAAGGCATCATGTACAGTTGAAGGAAATGTTACCGGTGCGATAGATAACGGATTCCTTGTATTTATTGGTGTCAGTGACTCAGACACAAAAGAGATCGCAGATAAAATGGTCCAGAAAATGACTGGGCTTCGTATATTTTCAGATGAGGAAGATAAGATAAATCTTGCATTAAAAGATGTAGGAGGATCACTTCTTCTCATTTCACAATTTACACTTTATGCCGATTGTAAGAAGGGCAACCGCCCTTCTTTTACTAAGGCAGGAAAACCTGATTTTGCAAATGAGATGTTTGAATATATTATTGCAAAGTCAAAAGAAGTAGTACCAAATGTGCAGACGGGAATATTTGGGGCGGATATGAAGATTCAGCTGCTAAACGACGGCCCATTTACCATAATCCTTGATTCCGACGAAATCTGCACGACTAAGAATTAGATTACACAGATGAAATGAAATCTGCGCAGCTAAAGCATAATGAATTAAATGTCATTAAATGATAAATTGAGGGAGATCATTTAATGATTTAAATTAAGAAACACCGACAATAAACAGGAGTATTATTACATGGGAAAGAGAAAAAACATTACTCTGATAGGTATGCCGGGATGTGGTAAGAGTACACTTGGTGTTATTCTTGCTAAAGCAATAAATTATGACTTCTTGGATTCAGATCTTTTGATCCAGAAGAAAATGGGGATTAAGTTACAGGAGATCATTAACCAGTACGGTAATGACAGGTTTAAAGATATAGAAGAAGAGGTAAATGCTTCTATCGAGGTAAAAGATACGGTAATTGCAACAGGTGGAAGTGTAGTCTATGGAGAAAAGGCTATGGAACATTTGAAAAATATCAGTACCGTTATCTATCTCAGACTCTCAGTAAATGAGATCTTAAAAAGAGTTGATAATATTAAGACAAGAGGAATTTCCATGAAACCGGGAGAAACCCTTGTTGATATTTATAATAAAAGAGTGCCGCTTTATGAGAAGTATGCAGATATTGTAGTTGACTGCAATGATATGAATACATCACAGGCACTTAGTGCCATACTTGAGGCGCTGGGAAATAACTAAAAAATAATTAATAACTAATAAAAATACGTAAGGTCCAATATAGGAAAGAAATATGGAACATTTAGATCAGAGCAGAATAAGAAATTTTTGCATTGTTGCCCATATCGATCACGGTAAATCAACACTTGCAGACAGAATAATTGAAAAAACAGGCGCACTTACTGAAAGAGAAATGCAGGAGCAGGTTCTCGATAATATGGACATTGAGCGTGAGAGAGGAATTACCATAAAATCTCAGGCTGTACGTATCATTTATAAGGCGAAAGACGGGATTGAATACATTTTCAATCTTATAGATACACCGGGACACGTTGATTTTAATTACGAAGTTTCACGTTCTCTTGCGGCTTGTGAAGGTGCAATCCTTATTGTTGACGCGGCGCAGGGTGTTGAGGCTCAGACCATTGCAAATGCTTATCTGGCTATTGATAATGATCTTGAGATCTTCCCGGTTATTAATAAGATCGATCTTCCTTCTGCAGATCCAGACAGATGCAAGGAAGAAATCGAGGACGTTATTGGTATCGAAGCTCACGACGCGCCACTTATTTCAGCTAAAATGGGTATGGGTATCGAGGATGTGTTGGAACAGATTGTTACTAAGATTCCTGCACCATCAGGAGATATCAATGCTCCATTTAAGGCGCTGATCTTCGACAGTCTTTATGACTCTTACAAGGGAGTTATTATTTTCTGCCGTGTATTTGACGGAATCATGAAAAAAGGCAAGAAGATTAAAATGTTTGAAACAGGAGTAGAGGCTGAAGTCGTTGAAGTTGGCGTATTTGGCGCCGGACAGTTTATCCCTCAGGAAGAAATTTCTGCAGGTATGGTTGGTTATATCACAGCGAGCCTTAAAAATGTTAAAGATACAGAAGTAGGAGACACCGTTACTGATGCAGATAACCCTTGTGAAGAGAGACTTCCGGGTTATAAGAAAGCCCGTCCTATGGTTTATTGCGGACTTTATCCTGCTGACGGAGCAAAGTATCCGGAACTTCGTGACGCGTTAGAGAAGCTGCAGTTAAATGATGCCGCTCTTTACTATGAGCCGGAAACTTCGGTTGCTCTGGGATTTGGATTTAGAGCAGGTTTCCTTGGACTTCTTCATCTTGAAGTTATTCAGGAAAGGCTTGAAAGAGAATATAACCTGGATCTTGTTACTACAGCTCCAGGTGTTGTATATAAAGTTCATAAGACAAATGGTGAAGTTATAGACCTTACTAATCCATCTAATCTTCCTGATCCATCAGAGATTGAATATATGGAAGAGCCTATAGTTTCAGCAGAGATAATGGTAACCAAGGATTATACTGGTGCTATTATGACTCTTTGTCAGGAAAGACGCGGAACTTATATCAGTATGGAATATATTGAATCTAACCGTGTACTTCTTAAATATGAACTTCCATTAAATGAGATCATTTACGATTTCTTTGATGCCCTTAAATCAAGATCAAGAGGCTATGCTTCATTTGACTATGAATTAAAAGGATATCAGCAGTCAAAACTTGTTAAGCTGGATATTCTTATTAATCGTGAAACAGTGGATGCTCTTTCGTTTATCGTATTCAGCGATTCTGCTTATGAAAGAGGAAGAAAGATGTGTGAAAAGCTTAAAGGTGAGATTCCTAGACATCTTTTTGAGATTCCTATTCAGGCAGCTGTTGGTGGAAAGATCATTGCCCGTGAAACTGTTAAGGCTATGAGAAAGGACGTGCTTGCCAAGTGCTACGGCGGTGATATCAGCCGTAAGAGAAAACTTCTTGAAAAACAGAAGGAAGGTAAGAAGAGAATGAGACAGGTGGGAAATGTTGAGATTCCACAGGAAGCATTTATGTCAGTTCTTAAACTTGATGAGGATAAGTAAAGAATGAAGAAAAACCTTAGTATTTATATACATATCCCGTTTTGTAAGCGAAAATGTATCTATTGCGATTTCCTTTCTCAGGACTGTTGTACATATGCGACTCAGCTTCAGTATGTTGACGCCTTAAGAACTGAAATTTTAATGTATAAGCAGTTTGCAGACAGATATCTTGTTAAGACTATCTATATTGGTGGTGGAACACCAACTACTTTGGATGAGTCACTTATTGAGTCGATTCTTTCAACAGTAAGAGGCGTCTTTGAAGTGGACAGATTTGCGGAAATAACCATTGAGGCAAATCCTGGAACCATTAAATATACAGACCTTCTGGCGTTTTATTCCTATGGTATAAACAGACTTTCCATAGGCCTTCAGTCCGCAAATGATGAATTGCTTAAGAAACTTGGCAGAATTCATAATTATGACCAGTTTGTAGCAGGTATCACTTCTGCAAGAAGAGCCGGTTTTAAGAATATTTCTGTTGATGTTATGAGCGGTCTTCCAGGACAGACTATGAGAGACCTGGCAGATACACTTACGAAAGTGATGGAATACAGGCCGGAACACATTTCCGTGTATGGTCTTCAGGTGGAAGAGGGAACGCCTCTTAGTAAGGATAGTGTATTGCTGGCCCAGATTCCGGATGAGGACACGGACAGAAATATGTACGCTGCTACAAAGACTATCCTTGCCACAAATGGATATGAGCGATATGAATTTTCAAATTACTGCCAGCCGGGTTATGAATCAAGACATAATACAGTATATTGGACCGGTGGGGAGTATCTGGGATTTGGAATAGGAGCTTCTTCTTTATTTAAAGGGGAGAGATTTTCAAATATCAGAGATATAAAGAAATATATAAAATTAATGGAAGAGATAAATGCTGAGATGCCACAGGTGTCCGACAGATATCAGTTCTTTGAGAAGTATCAGAAGATTCTTCGACACGATGTAACCACAATGTATATCGACAGAAGAATTGAAGAATTTATGTTCCTTGGACTTCGTATGATAAGAGGAGTATCAAGAGAAGAATTCAAAAGCCGTTTTAATAAAGATATAAATGAAGTATATGCACCTGTTATCAATAATTATATTGAACAGGGCTATATGACAGAAGATGGAGACAGGATAATGCTTACAGACGCAGGAATTGATGTAAGTAATTATATACTTTCAGATTTCATATTGAATTAAAATTATGAGCCATAGTCCCGGGGACTATGGCTCATTTTGTTTTTTGGGGATCTTGGTTAACATAAAAATGGACCATAGCCTCCGGGACCATGGTCCACTTTTATGTTAACCAAGGGGGTTCACTAAAAAACCATAAAAAATATAAGGTTTATCCCTAACAAAGGCTTGACATCAGAGGGGTTTAAGTTTATATTTAGGATTAGTGGTTAGCACTCATGATATTTGAGTGCTAATAAACAAGAAAAGAGGATGGTGATTTAATGGAGCAGATTGAAGATGCTCTTGATGAAAGAAAAGAAAAAATCCTCAAAGCGATCATAGCTAATTATCTTGAAACAGGGGAACCTGTTGGTTCAAGAACAATCTCAAAGATGTCAGATTTAAGTCTTAGTTCAGCCACTATAAGAAATGAAATGTCTGATCTTGAAGACCTGGGATACATAGTACAGCCTCATACATCCGCCGGAAGAATACCGACAGATAAGGGATACAGATTCTATGTAGACACAGTTATGGCAGAAAAGAGTCTTTCTGAAGAAAAGCAGGGAGCGCTGCTTACCCGGGTGGATAAGCTGGAATCACTCCTTATGCAGGTCGCAAAAGTCCTTGCTTACAATACGAAATATGCAACCATGGTAACTACTCCACAGATGGCAAATGCCACAGTGAAATTCATTCAGCTTTCTCAGGTGGATGAAAATAATCTGGTAGCAGTAATAGTAGTTGGTGAGAGCGTTGCTAAGAATCAAATGATTCATGTATCAAGACGTTTATCTAATGAAGAAGTACTTAAATTCAACCTTTTGCTGAATACATTTTTACAGGGAGCATCCCTTAGCGATATCAACATTGAGTTGATGCAGGAAATGAAAAAGCAGGCTGGAGAATATGCAGATATACTTGAAAGCATTTTTGAAGGAATAGTTGATACAGTACATCAGGCCGAAAAGCTTCAGATCTATACAAGCGGTACTTCAAATCTTCTTAAGTACAGTGAACTTGAAGATATGAATAAAGCAACTGCGCTTCTTGAAGCCTTTGAAGATAAGAAAGGTCTTGAATCACTTGCGGATGAAACATTAAGATGCAAAGATGAAGATGGAAATATACAGGTCTACATCGGTGATGAAGCACCTGTAAAAGATATGAAGGACTACTCAGTAGTTACTTCAACATATAAGCTTCCTGAGGGAGCAAAAGGTACCATCGGTATTATCGGACCTAAACGTATGGATTATAAAAAAGTTGTTTCAACTTTGAAGAATCTTACGGATGAACTCGATACCATTTTTAAAAATCATGAAGATAAGAGGGGTGACGATTGATGGCAGAGCAGAGCAAAGCTGAAACAAAGATAGACGCTGAAGAGGCAAAAACAGTTCCAGCAAATGCAGATGCAGGAAGCGGGATGCCGGATGAGGCAACTGAGATAGCAGTCGAAAATGAAGCTGAAGAAGGAACACAAGTATTTGTCGATGAGGTTGAAGAAATAAAGCCAGAAGAGGCTGAGGTTAAACGCCCAAAGACAGTTCCAAAGAAAGACAGACGCGGAAGCAAGGCTGTTATGAAAGAGCTTGAAGCGATGAGAGAACTTGCTGAAGGCAATAGAGAGAAGTATACAAGACTTCTTGCTGAGTTTGATAATATGAGAGCTCGTAATGACAAAGAGAATAAGAAGATGTTTGATTATGGTGCTATGGATGCTTTAGAGAAACTTCTTCCTGTTGTAGATAACTTTGAGCGTGCTCTTCAAAATGTTACAGAAGATGAAAAGACAGGATTTGAGCAGGGCATTGAGATGATTTATAAGCAGCTCATGGAATATATGCAGAGCCTTGGGGTTGAACCAATGAACGCTGCAGGCCAGGAATTCAATCCTGATTTCCATAATGCAGTAATTCATGTAGAGGATGAGAACTATGGCGAAAATGTTATAGTTGAAGAAATGCAAAAAGGATATATGTATAAGGACGTAGTCCTTAGACACGCAATGGTTAAGGTTGCAAACTAATTTGATTAAAATCCAAGACATTAAATATGTAAATCATTAGGAGGATAAAATAAAATGGGTAAAATTATTGGTATTGACTTAGGTAC
>DFFQ01000035.1 GCA_002371025.1 Lachnospiraceae bacterium UBA3772
GTAGCTGTTGTTGTACCATCACCTGCTACATCGTTTGTCTTTGTAGCTGCTTCTTTAACAACCTGAGCACCCATATTTTCAAATGGATCGTCAAGCTGGATTTCCTTTGCGATTGTAACACCGTCGTTTGTGATAAGTGGTGAACCATATGACTTATCAAGGACAACGTTTCTTCCCTTAGGACCGATTGTTACTCTAACTGTATCTGCTAATTTATTTACGCCTGCTTCAAGTGCCTTTCTAGCTTCAGCACCGTACTTAATTTCCTTTGCCATTTTGCATTATCTCCTTTTTGTTGATAAACCTTTTATATTTAAAGGCTTCTATTGATGACCCATATTTTGGATCATGTTATTAATATTCGATTAGATTACTCAATAATTCCAAGGATATCTGATTCACGAACTACAGTGTACTTATCCTCACCAAGTGTGATCTCTGATCCAGCATACTGTGAGAATACAACCTTCTGTCCTACCTGAACTGTCATAGGAATAAGTTTTCCATCCTCAACTTTTCCAGGACCTACAGCAACAACTTCGCTGTACTGTGGCTTCTCTTTAGAATTACCTGTTAAAATTATGCCTGACTTTGTTGTCTCTTCAACTTCAGCCTGCTTTAATACTACTCTGTCGCCTAATGGTTTGATATTCATTATATATGCCTCCTAATGCTTATTATTATCCGGTTTTCAGACTATGCCATAAGCTTTAAATCTTTTGCCGGATTCTTCTCATTTCAAATTTTAGCACTCATTTCTTTTGAGTGCTAACACACAACTATCATTGTACTAATTTTCAAAAAAAAATCAAGTCTAAATTGAAATTTTTAAGCAAAAAAATACATGCCAGCGTGTGATTTTTTCTTCACATTCTGGCATGTAAATATATTACTGTGGCTTATATGAACTCTTTAAGCCTACTGTTCTATTAAATACTAAATGATCAGGAGTTGAATCCTTCATATCAACACAGAAGTAACCCATTCTGATAAACTGGAACTTCTCTTCCTTCTTTGCATTAGCAAGGCTTGCTTCAAGCTTAGCATCCTTCATGATAACAAGAGAATTTGGATTAAGATTAAGTGAACCATCCTCATTAAGCTTACCCTTCTCCTCATCAATGATATTTTCATAAAGACGAACTTCAGCATTAACTGCATCAGCAGCATTTACCCAGTGGATTGTACCCTTTACCTTACGAGTTGCGCAGTCGCCACCCTTTGTTTCAGGATCATAAGTACAATGAACTGCAATGATATTTCCATTTTCATCCTTATCGCAGCCTGTGCATTTAGCAAAATAAGCACCCTTAAGTCTGACTTCATTTCCTGGGAACATACGGAAATACTTCTTTGGAGCTTCCTCCATAAAGTCTTCTCTTTCAATATAAAGCTCTCTTGAAAATGTTACTTTTCTTGTTCCTGCTCCTGGAAGATCGTTGTTATTTTCAACTTCGATTTCTTCTGTAACTCCTTCTGGGTAGTTGTCAATGATAAGCTTAACAGGATCAAGAACTGCCATAACACGAGGAACCTTTGGTTTAAGATCTTCACGGATGCAGTACTCAAGCATTGCATAGTCTACAGAACCCTGAGCCTTTGAAATACCAACCAGCTTCATGAAAGTCTTAAGTGATTCAGGTGTGAATCCTCTTCTTCTTAAAGCAGCTATTGTTACAAGACGTGGGTCTTCCCAGCTGTCTACGATGCCATCTTCAACAAGCTTCTTTATATATCTCTTACCTGTAACAACATTTGTAAGATAAAGCTTTGCAAATTCAATCTGCTTTGGTGGATGAGGGAATTCAGCCTCTGTAACAACCCAGTCATAAAGAGGTCTGTGATCCTCAAACTCAAGAGTACAGATTGAATGAGTAATTCCTTCAATAGCATCTTCAATAGGATGAGCGAAGTCATACATTGGATAGATGCACCATTTGTCACCTGTATTATGGTGTGTCATACGTGCAATACGATAGATGATAGGATCTCTCATGTTGATATTAGGAGATGCCATATCAATCTTTGCACGAAGTACCTTAGCACCATCTTCAAACTTACCAGCCTTCATATCACGGAAAAGCTGAAGGTTCTCTTCTACTGATCTATCTCTCCATGGGCTGTTCTTACCTGGTTCAGTAAGAGTTCCACGATATTCTCTTATCTCATCTGCATTAAGATCATCAACATAAGCCTTACCCTTCATGATAAGTTTTTCTGCAATCTCATACATTTTATCAAAATAATCAGAAGCAAAAAGGACACCGCCCTTAAATTCAGCTCCTAACCATTCAACATCTGCAACAATAGACTTAACGAATTCTTCTTTTTCCTTTGTTGGGTTTGTGTCATCAAATCTAAGATGGAAATCTCCACCATATTCTACTGAAAGTCCATAGTTAAGAAGTATAGACTTTGCATGACCGATATGAAGATAACCATTTGGTTCTGGAGGGAAACGAGTAACGATTTTCTCATATTTTCCTTCTTCAAGGTCTTTATCAATAATCTGTTCAATAAAATGTTTTGATGTGCTTTCTTCTGCCATCCTTATTTCCTCCGCTATATAGAATAAAAAATGGCCTCAAGGTTATCTGCCTCAAGGCCATTAGAAATTACGTAACCTGCAAAGTAGTATTATATCAGCATTTTGCTTCTAAAATCAATAGACTATTTATCCTCATTCATAAAGTCAAAAGCTGAATCAATACCGTGATCTTTCTCTGCTGCTTCTCTTCTTAATTTTTCTTCAAATGATTCATCTTCAACCTGATAATCAACATGTACTCCACTATTATTATCAAGTGCATCTTCAAGGACTATGCTTCCTGTGTCCCCGTTAATATTTGCTTCTGGAACACCAATCTTTGATACGATATCCTGAGAAGTTTTCTTTGCTTCTTCTTCCACAAGAGCGTTGCCGCTTTCTGTTGCCTTGCTTACAGAATCAAACTCAAACTGAGGTGCTTCTACTTCAAACTGAGGTGCCTTATCTTCTGCTGGAGTTGAAGTCTCAATATCCTTAACCATATCATTTAATATGTCGTCATTTGAGATGGAAGAAACATCCTCTGTTAATTTCTCGGCTGCATCTTCTGTTTTGAGAGCCACAGTGTCATCTACTAATTTCTCGTCTGCTGCTGTTTCGAGAGTTGCATCTTCTGCTAATTTCTCTGCCGCATCATCTTTATGTAATTCTTCGATAAAATCACTTACTGGAGAAGATATTTCTTCTGTTGCTTTTTCTGCTGTATCTTCTACCTTTGTATCGTTCTTTGTATCTTTCTTCGCTGCTGATGCATCTTCTTCTTCATCCTCAGCTACCTTGCTAAGCTCATCTTCTTCCTCATCATATCCTGCAATCTCATTACTAAGCTTCGCATTCTTTATCATAAAGATTATAGCAACGATACACATTATTACAAAAAGTGCTGTAACTCCAACAACAATCTTTATAAGATTTTCCCTTGTAAAGATGCCTTCATATTCTGGCTTTTCTTCTTTTTCATAGAGTGGTTCTGGCTCAGCACTGCTTGCTGTTGCAACTTTCGGCTCTTTCTTTTCTCTATTAACATATCTCATAAAGGATTTTTCAACTGTATCATAGTAGTAGAATCCTTCTTTTCCATCCACATCAACTGCATATACAAGATAGATTCCGAAATCTGAATCATCCACATATGCAGGTACATTTCCGTGACCAAGGTCTATAGTTGTGGCCTTGAAACCTTCTGGAAGTGTAACATTTTCAGGCTTTTCAATAATTATATATCTCTTATAAGCTGATGAATATTCGAAATAAGGTGTGAACTTATCCTTTGTTGCATCGTAAATGAACCAGGATTTATTTCCGGCCTCATCTGAAAGATAAAGGATATCTACATTTCCAGCTGATGAAGTGTATCCTTTAAGCTCACCTTCTTTATACTTGATCTGCTTTTCCTTAAATCCCTCAGGAATGTTCTGGAAATCTTCTGTAACAAACTTGTATTTCTTTCCGTCGATTGTCACATCAGTATATTCAGTAACCTTACCGCAATTAACTGTAATGTAATAATTCTTAACAGCGCCATTTTCAGCTGTAACTGTAACACAGACTGTATTCTGGCCTTTCTGTAAATCATCTGCTCCGCTGATGCTTGTATAAGCCTTTGAATCATCTGTCTCAGCACTTACTGTAATGCTCTTTGTATCTTCAGGTACATCAACAGTGTAATCTGTAGTTGATGATGAAAATGCAGGTTTTAATTCACCAGGATTAACCATAAGTGAAGCAAGATAACAATTGTTAGATCTCTTATCTGTATTTTCTTCTGTGTTGTCATTTGATGGTTCCGGCTCTTTGTTATTGCTTGGAGCACTTGTAGTCTCTTCTTCAGTTCTTACAGTAACTGTAACTCCTGCGTGGCTTACTCCAAGAGCTGAACCTTCAATATCGTAGAAATCCTCACCACTTGTATAGATTGAAGCTTCGCCATTTGCTTCTGCTCTAAATGTGGCTGATGCACTTCCCTCACCTGTAAATGAAATTGTAAGGGAACCACCGCCGCCATAGATCATACCTGAACCAGACTCATATGAAAGTACACTTGAATCATAGCCAACATAAAGTGTTCCAGCGGAAATTGATGAACCGCTTACCGAAAATGTAGCAGTAACATAATCTCCCATACTGATATAAGATGACGAAAGCGAAATGCTCACATCTACATCTGCTGCCAGTACTTTCTTATCTTTTGAACTGATATTAATAACATTAACTATTAAACACAGCGCAATTAATAATGCACCGAGTCTTTTAAACATCTTATACTTCATTTATTATCCTTCCTCCATTAACCTTACCAGCTGATCTTTTCTCGTCCGATAATATGTCTCTGAATCTTAACTATATCAAGAGCCGAAACCTTACCATCTCCATTCACATCAGCCAGTGCTTTGTTCTCATCAGTTAATTTATCGCGTCCAATGATGATACGCTGAATCTTAACTATATCAAGTGCAGTTATTTTTCCATCACCTGTAAGATCCCCTCTATGCACCTTAACTGTTTCCTGACTTCCGGAATTACCTGAATTTCCAGATGAACCCGATCCACTTGATGATCCTGATCCACCAGAATCGCCTGATGAACTATCTGCTTCTTTTCTTATGACTTTGATCCAATAAACACGTGAAACTCCCGATTGAGAGATACATTTAACCATGTATTTATTTTCACCCACATTGACATTTACCTTTCCGGTACCCTGAATATGAGAAGTTGAAGCAACTGGGCTTGCAGTAATTGTCAACTGAGTTACATTGTTTGGTACGATCAGTGAATAATTTGATGTTGTATATCCAAATGTTGGTGTAAGACTATATCCTGATACCCCAAGATTTGAAAGGAAATTATTTGGATTTCCTGAATCTGATGGTTTCTCAGTGTAATCCGGCATATTATAAAAAACCGGAATCTTAAATACGATAGCTGAATCAAGAAGTCCATTTGAAGCATAAGCTGAATACTGGCTTAATGCTTCAGATCTAGGAGCCTGAATATTGGTCATATACTGATGATAATAAGTCATATATGAAGATACATTGAACTTCTGACAATAAAGAGTATCCTGTCCAACATTGATATAATCTTCTCCAATAAACTGAGCGCCGCCATAAATCGACTTGGCTGCTGTATTCCATGGACGACCATATGAACCTGATGTCGCAGCCCATTTAAGTCCGTTATAAACAGCATCTCCTGCCGCTGAATCAAATGCTCCAATATTATAGAAATTGTAAATTCCCGGGAAAGATGAGCTTGTACCTGTAGCACATACACCTGCTGTTGTACCCATTTCCTGTCTGATACGAGATGCAATGTGATATGGACTTACGCCGGTTGACTGTGCAGCTTCCATAATAAGCTGTGAGTATTTCTTATTCTCTCCCCTAGGATAAGCATTTGCCATAAATGTTCCCTTGAGGATTGATTCAACTGCAGTCTGATTCTGTCCATTCTGATATGAAAGTGATTCAAATACAAAAATGAAATTTTCCCAGAGATAGGTTCTTGGATCAAGGTAATATTTTACAAGTTCATTTGAAGCCGCATACCAGCAATCTCCATCATATGAATACCAGGTATTTGTCTTTGCATTATAACCAACTTCTGTAGATCTCCAGTTATAATGTGGCTCATAGCTTGTTCCCTGAACCAGATTCTTAATCTGTCCCTGTTTATTTCTCTCATTCTCATAGAATGTATTGAAATCAAGTCCTGTATTATAAGCTTTGAAAATCCATGATGGGTGAAGTCTGTGCAGATCTCTAAGATATGGCTTGTAGCTATCCGGAAATCCCTGTGCATCCAAATAATCCTCAAACTCATTCTCTGACATACCACCTTCAGAAGTATTTTGATTTGAATTATCAGAATTGTCTGTTACTGTGATCCAGTCAGTACTTACATATCCAGTAATCTGTTCCCCATTATAAGAAAATGTTACTTTATACCAGGCTGAATTTGACTTATCAAGAACTGTAAGTCTGTGTCCGCCATATAGATATATGGTATCACCATATTTATCATTCATTATATCTCCACCAGGAGTCTTCCTTACTCGAAGCATCTCTGTTCCAGGTTTTACCACAGCAGTCTCTGCTGCATATATCTCGCCCCACTCATTTTTTATATTTCCAAAAACAGCCACAAATATCACCGCTAATGAAATTATAAGGATTACCGTTTTTTTGATATAATTCTTCACTTTTTTATCCCTTTTAAATTCCCTAATGATTTACATAATTATATGCACAACTAGATATAGGATAGCACAGCATGGCATTTATTGCAAAAAAAAATGAAAAAACGCCCCTTTTTTATCCATTTTTTTCATATGAATTGTCTTATTCTTGTTGACAAAAACCTAAAGATTTAATAAGATAGTTTGGCAGGTCAAAAACCTTAAGATTTAGTACGATAGTCTGACAGGTTAAAAACTGTGCCGTCATAGCTCAGTCGGTAGAGCGCAACATCGGTAATGTTGAGGTCGCCGGTTCGATTCCGGTTGGCGGCTTATTTTTTTTCAAACTGTGTGGTTCTATATACGCAGTTAAAAATGCCTGAATAATTTTAGTTCAGGCATTTTTTATTTTCCCATATTATCCACCCTACAGAGCCAAAACAAAAGTAAAATCAAAAAATCCCCCTCCTCCAGCCAAAATTAAACGTAAAGGTCCAAAAACCACCAACCCCAGCCAAAATTAAACGTAAAGGTCCAAAAACCACCAACCCCAGCCAAAATAATAAAAGGACGCGAAAGGATCCCTCCAAAGGGCATTTTTAGCCCGCTGGAGGGATCGCTTGAGCGTCCTTATTATTTTGACGTCCGTTCGTTAAATTTGGCGTCCGTTCGTCTATTTTGACATCCTACGCCTGATTTATCATGCTAAGCAGCTCTTTTTCATCATAGGCATTTTCTTCTACAAGTGTTCCATAGGAAGCATCTACATCATGTCTCATGAGATAATCAAATCCTGTATTTGACATTACTCTTCCATAAACCTTCTTTATACCAGCTTTCACAAAAAGCATAGCTGCGGCTTTTCCAACCATCTTATCTGCTACTGAATAACCGCTGAAATCATAACCATCTTTCATCATTCCAAGGATAAGATTTATATCTTTTCCATCGTCTGCAAAGATTTCTCCATCCTTGCAAAATACAACATAATGATAAGTAAGCTTATCAATTGCTGTTCCTATGTCGGATTTCTTTTCTTCTTCTTTCTTAAAGATTACTTCTTCGATTTCAAGATCATTGTATTTATTTTCTGCCATTTTCCCCTCCTGATTAATCCTTAAAAACCATTCACTTTAGTCTAATATCTCAGCACTTACATCTTCGCAGAATTCTTCTTCTTTTTCAACCTTTTTTTGTTTTCTATACCGGATCAGTTTCTCAAACTGAAGCTTTAAAAAGGCACCTGAAGGTACTGCAAGGAGCATACCTAAAACTCCGCCAATGGCACCGCCTGCAAGGAGTGCAGCTACTACAAGAAGCGGATGTACATGTATAGCATTTGCAAGAAGTTTCGGATTAACAAGATTTCCATCAAGGAACATCAGGATAAGTAATGTTAAAAGTCCTATGATCATCATCTTAGGATTATAATTTACCAGATTAATGAGGATTATCATTCCATAACCAAGAATTGGTCCTACATAAGGAATAAGATTTCCTACTCCCACCACAAGTCCGATAATAATTGCATATGGCATTCCGATAAGCTGGAGCACTATGGTGCTGACAACTCCGATGATAAGTCCGTCTAAAGCCTGTCCTCTGATATATCCAGAAAAGCATTTATCCAGTTCACCTGCTAATTCTTCAAGTATATTAATTGTCTTTCTGTTAAGAACTGCCTTTGCAACATTTTTCCAATATCTTGAAATATTGGTTCCATCCAGCATAAAGTATACCGCGAAAATGAATGCAAAAAGGAGTGTTGAAGCTGTTCCAAATGCGCCTGATAAAAACGCTGGAATAGAGGCTGTGATCTTTGTTGTTACTGTTGAAACATCAAAATTCTGTTTCTTTAATACATCCACAACCTGATCATATAAAGATCCAAACGACTTCTTAATATTTTCCATCATTATGGAAATGGTCTTCATATTGATATTTGTGATCTGTTTTGTGGCAGTCCAGATAAGTATTGTAAGTATTCCGGAAATGATACCTACAACCACCAAAAGCACGATAAGTACCGATAAAGATCTTGCCAGTTTTTCTTTTTTAATCTTCTTCATCAGTAATTTTTCAAATAATTTAACCAAAGGAAGAAGCAGATAACAGATAACAAGCCCTAGAATAAGGGGTTTTAATATAGCATTGCATAGTTTTACAAATGTCATTAACCATGGCAGACTGTTATAAAGCCCAAACAGCACTATCACTGTAAATATCATGGTCAGTGACGTATAAATGCAGATTTTTTGATATCTCTTATCAATATTTTTTAATGGATTTTTCATTTTTTCATTTTGTCTCCTTACTGATCAGCTTGATAAAATCCTCGCCAGGAATAGGCTTCGAGAAAAAATATCCCTGTTCATAATCGCATCCCATTTCCGCTAATGTATCGCACATTTCCTTGGTTTCTACACCTTCTACAACGATTCGAAGGTCAGACTTTTTGAACATGCTTACAAGATCCGGAAGAATTTTAGATGCACCTTTAAAATATGACCAAACGACGGACATGTCAAGCTTTATTACAGAAAGAGGCAGACTTAAAAGTCTTGTAATGTTTGAAGTACCCGTTCCAAAGTCATCCAGAGAAAATGTTGCTCCCTCTTTCTTAAGATTGTCCATCTGAGCCTGAATCTTAAGAAGATCTTCAATGGATGTTTCTGTAATTTCAAAATCTATCATATCAAGAGAAACATTATGCTTCTCTGCTATACTCTTAAATTCTTCTGCTAAATGCTCGTTTAAACACTGGGCAGGAGAAAGATTTACATTTACAAATTCCATTCCCATGGCTTTAAGGTCATAATGGCTTATAAATTCACATACTCTTTCAAATATCTGACGTCCCATCTCCATGATAGAACCATTCTGTTCAGCAATCTGAATGAATTCATTCGGCGGTATGTAACCCATTTCCGGATCTATTATCCTTGCTAATGCTTCAGCCCCAACAATCTTCTTTTCCTTTGTGGAATAAATAGGCTGAAAGAATGCTTTCATCTGATTATCCTTAAGTACACGGGCAATGGTCTTTTCCACCTTCCTCTTGCGACTCATTTTACCGATTATCATTTCGTCCACAATAATAAAAGACTTACCTTCAAAATCCATATTATTAGCTGAAACATAATCTATAAGTTCTATAATACTTGATGTCTTATCCGGCATATTATCCGGCTTTATGACAGCAACGACCGGCGAAAATGTAACCTCTGTTCCACTTGCCACCCAGGATTCTTCAAATCTTTCATTTATGATATTTATCTTTTCTTCATAATCATCTGTATATCTCCAACTAAGGGCAAATAATCCATTTCCAAAATAATATACATTTACTTTAGGGAATCTATTCATCAGCCACTCACCAACTACATCCACAGCTGACAATGTCTGATTGATACCATAAACTGTCTTTAAGGCATCAAAATTTCTAAGTTTTATAATTATAATATGGAATGAATATTTCTTATAAATATTCTCCACCATTATTGTTTCAAAAGCCAGTTTATTAAAGACTTTAACATCCTTATCATAATAGATATCAGGATTTAAAGCTGTAAGGAATATTATAAAAATAGAGATGGTGCTGAAATAACCCATTACAAGAGTTTTAGGAAATACATTTCTCAGATGTATTCCTAACAAAAGCACAATATTAAATGCTATACTTCCTACGATTATTCTCATATTTAACTTCTTTAGCCTGTTAATTACAGTGAGTAAAGATAAGACAACGTAGAAATATGTCAGATGATAGAGTCCCTTATACAGATATCCACTCTTATATCCGGCAACACTATCAATATAAAAGATTCCTTTATGAATAGGAGTTGTAATGACTAAAGCAATATAAACGATACAAGGCAAAGCAATAAGTACTCTGTCTCTCACGGTTATCCACCTGTAAGCCTTGGTAACTTCGATTACATAATCAAACAGATACCACATTCTTACTGCAAACATAACGAAATATGCAATATTAAGAAAATATGTAATCCAGATTGGAACCTGCTGCCAGACTGCAAGGACTTCACAAGCAGAAATATCAAATAATGACACAAAAAGATTTGCTATCATAGCATGTAAGAAACTTTTATTCTGTCGAACAGGCATGTTTTTTCTTGCACAATAGCATATTAAGATCAATAACTGAATAGTTATTGAAGAAATATCAAAATCAAAATTATAATCAGAAAGCCAATTGATCATCCAATTACCTCCATAATAAATACATAAAAACCCTAGATTATTATAACATAGAGAGTGTGTATAAATTGTGTAGGCACTATAACTTAGCCTTATAACCAGCTTATTTAATTAGCCTTCAACTTATTATGTACACGGCTTAGTGCATTATTTACAGCTTTCTCCGTACGTCCTATTTTCTTTGCAATATCAGCATGGGAAAGACCATCAAGATAAAGCCTTACCACCTTCTTTTCAAGGGGGCTCAGCTTTTCATCTATAGCCAGAAACATTTCTTCATATTTTTCCTGTTTAATGACTAATTCTTCCGGATTTACCTGGTTTGTATCACCTATGGCATCTGAAAGAAGCATTTCTTCATCATCACTTCTGCTAGAATATAAAGATATATAAGAATTAAGAGGAGTATGCTTTTTTCTCTGATAAGCAGTTATAGCACTCTTAATCTGATTGCGGATGCAATGAGTAGCATAAGTAATAAATTCTGCTTTTCCATCAAGGTCATATTCCCTTATGGCTTTTAAAAGCCCAATCATTGCCTCCTGGGTCAGATCATCAGTTTCTGCTCCCACAAGAAATAAGAATCTTATCTCCTTCTTAATAAGCGGATTATATTTCTTGAGAAGGAATTCCTCACAATAGATACTGTCGGAATTTCCTTCTCTTATGATTTTTATAAGTTGATCATCAGAATAATTAGAAAAGTCTGTCATATCTCCCCCCATTTAAGTGACAAAACTTATTTTTTAGACATTCTTCTCTGTCTAACCACTTCATAAGCCAGCACTCCCGCTGCAACTGAAGCATTAAGTGAGTTGATCTCTCCTTCCATAGGAACTGAAACAACAAAGTCACATTTTTCCTTAACAAGGCGTGTAACTCCCTCTCCTTCATTTCCAATAACAAGACCAATAGGACCTGTGAGATTTGCATTATACATAGTATCTCCGTCCATATCAGCGCAGGCAAACCACATGCCCTTTTCCTTTAATTCTTCAATAGTACGTCCGATATTTGTAACCTTAACAACCGGTGTATAATTGATGGCACCAGCCGAAGCCTTAACAACAGTTGCTGTAATACCTGTAGCTCTGTGCTTTGGTATGATAACTCCATCTGCTCCGCAGATATTAGCTGTTCTTATGATAGCTCCAAGATTATGTGGATCCTCAATCTCATCAAGGATAAATACAAACGGATCATGTCCCTTTTCTTCTGCGTGCTTAAAGATAGCATCCATCTCTGAATACTCATAAGCAGAGATTGCAGCAATGACACCCTGATGCTTATTATTTCCAGCCATCTGGTCAAGCTTTATTTTAGGCAGGAAGTTAATAAATGTTCCCTGCTTCTTAGCTTTTGCAACAATAGTAGAAATAGCTCCGTCACGAAGTCCATCCTGAACATATAATTTATCAATTGTCTTTCCGGCACGAAGAGCTTCTGTTATGGCATTTCTACCTTCAACAAATCTGCCATCCTCGAGGCGCTCTGTTTCCTCAGATTCATTTGAAGATGCTCTGAAAAAATCTTTTTTATCTCGATTGTCTCTTCTGTCTCTATTATCTCTATTATTTCTATTATCTCTTCTATCTTTATTATCCGAATCAAATCTACCCATTAATTACTCCTCTGCATCAGGCATATTAAGTATAAGATCTACGATCCACTGAAGTCTTTCCATATCTCCTTTAAGATAAAGATAGCCTATCAGTGCCTCAAATCCTGTAGCCTTCTTATACTGTGCCATAGTTGCATTCTTTGCTTTTGTATGAACTGAAGCATTTCTGCCTCTCTTATAAATTGCAATCTCCTCATCAGTTAACTGATCCATATAAGTATCCATGAACCTGGCCTGATGACGGGCATTTACAATATTTATAACGTCTTTATGGTATTTTTCAACCTGTTTATTAGAAGCCTTTACAAAATGTGACTTAATATAGAGATCAAATACACTATCCCCAAGATAAGCCAAAGTTAAAGGTGAATAAAGACCTGGATCTAAACTCTCTGCCATTTAACACCCTCTCTTGTATCCTTTAAAATGATACCTTTTTTAAGGAGTTCATCTCTTATCGCATCAGCTCTTGCAAAATCCTTATTCTTCTTTGCAGCTGTTCTTTCTTCAATAAGTGCTAAAATGTCTGCATCAAGGATTTCTTCCTTAACCTCACATTTAAGCCCCAGAACATCTGAAAGTGTCTTTAATGTTTCATATAACTTTGAAGCATACTCTGATGTGATTCCTTCTTTAACCTTTGTATTGGAATATTTAACCAGCTCAAAGATTGCAGAAATGGCATCTGCTGTATTAAGGTCATCATCCATTGCTTCATCAAATTTCTTAATATATGAATTAAGTTCTTCCTTTGCTGCATCATCAAATGCTGCGCCGTCTTTCTTATCTGAAGTAACAACATCATTAAGGCTCTTTGCTGCATTTGTGATTCTGAGAAGGCTTGTTTTAGCTGATTCCATGAGCTCATCTGAGAAATTGAGCGGTGTTCTGTACTGAGCTGAAAGCATAAAGAATCTTAATACCTGTGGATCATATTTCTGGCAAATGTCTCTTACTGTAAAGAAGTTGCCAAGGGACTTTGACATCTTCTCATTATTGATCTTAAGGAATCCGTTATGCATCCAGTAATTTGCAAATGTAGTACCATTTGCAGCTTCTGACTGAGCGATCTCATTTTCATGATGAGGGAAGACTAAATCTTCTCCACCGGCATGGATATCAAGAGTTCCGCCGATATACTTCTTTGACATCACTGAGCATTCAAGATGCCAGCCTGGACGTCCCTTGCCCCATGGTGACTCCCAGAAAGGCTCACCTTCCTTCATTGGCTTCCAAAGCACGAAATCAAGGGAATCTTCCTTCTCTGTCTCGCCGCTTACTTTAAGCGCATGCTTTTCATCTCTATGTCCTGACTCAAGGTCATCAATATTCTTATGTGAAAGCTTTCCATATTCAGGGAAGCTTCTTACTCTGAAATAAACTGTTCCATTTTTTTCATAGGCATGGCCCTTATCAATAAGGTCCTGCACCATCTTTATCATATCAGGGATTTCTTTTGTAGCCTGAGGATGAGTTGTGGCAGGTCTTACATTTAAGGCTTCCATATCCTTCTTACATTCCTCAATATACTTCTCAGAAATAACAGTAGAATCTACTCCCTGTTCGTTAGCACGTTTGATGATCTTGTCATCTACATCAGTAAAGTTTGATACATAATTTACATCATATCCTCTGAATTCAAGATATCTTCTTAATGTATCAAAAACGATCATTGGTCTTGCATTACCAATGTGAATGAAATCATATACTGTAGGTCCACAGACGTAAATACCTGCTTTACCTTCCTGTACTGGCACAAATTCTTCTTTTTTTCTTGTTAAAGTATTGAAGATCTTCATTTTTTCTCCTTCTCTATCTTTAAAAGTTCTGTCTTCGAAGTTTTATTATCTGCAAAAAGACAAAATAATACTAGATAAAGATAGCTTAAAGAGAAGGTAATGTCAAATAGATAATATTGTATTACAAACTATCGCTGCATACGTTAGCTGCCTATTATATAAAAGTAGCCATAACCAGCCAAAATATAATAAAGGACGCGAGAAGAATCCCTCCAAAGGGCATGTTTAGCCCGCTGGAGGGATCGCTTGAATGTCTTTATATTTTGGCGTCCGGTCATCTTTATATTTTGGCGTTCGGTTGCCTTTTCTATTTTGGCGTCCGATTTGCATCTTATTTATCTTTTTTAAAGAACTCTATTATTTTATACACATCCCCATCCATTATCTTCTCCACCGCAACAAATTCTCCTTCTATCTTTGAAGAAATTTCCTGGTCTATATAAAGTCCATCTATTTCTGCCGCTGCGGCTCCGCCCATATCAGAAATATAATCATTTCCTACCATGATGGTTTCCTTCTTATCAAGCCCTAATTCTTTTACAGCATGATTAAAGAATTCAGGATCTGGTTTGCTGATTCCTACATCTGAACTTATATAAATCTTATCCAGATACTTAGTAAGTCCAAGACCGTCTAATTCCTGCATTGTAAAAAGGCTCTGTGCATTAGACATAAGTATCACCTGTCTATTTGTAGCATGAAGATAGATAAGCAGTTCCTTTACTCCAGGATAAAGTCTGAGAAAATATGTTGATATTTTTCTGAACTGCTTAGCTGTATATTCAATCAGCTCTGCTGTAGCATCAACGCCTTTATCTTTATAAAGCTGTTCAAACACCTTTGCTATATCTATATCAATATATGAAAGTTCCGGATGTTCCTCTAAAACTCTCTTTCTCTCAGCTTTTTCATATTTAAGATACATTTCCCTAAGTTCCATAGGAAGATAGGAAGCGCCATTTCTGTTATAAAGGGCCGCAAAATTGTACCAGAGCATCGGGATGTCTTCATTAGTTCTTATATCTATAAGGGTTCCGTATAAATCAAACATTACATTTTTATATTTCATATTAATTCAAGTGCCTCCTGTATTGTCTTTACAAAATGTATTTCCATATCAACACCTTTTAGATCAGCATTCTTATTGGAATATGGAACTATAGCTTTCTTATACCCTAATTTATGAGCTTCCTTAACTCTCTGGGAAAGACTTCTTACTCCCCTTATTTCTCCTGCAAGTCCTACTTCTCCTATTATTACTGTATCGTCTCCAACCGGGCGATTCTTAAAGCTGGATGTAAGGGCGCAAATGATACCCAGATCCGATGATGGATCATTTATCTTTATACCACCTGCTATATTTACATAACAATCATAACCCGCAAGATTTATGCCGCCTCTTCTTTCAAGAACAGCAATAAGAAGATTTACTCTGTTATAATCAAGACCTACTGTAGTACGTCTAGGCTGATTGAAATTAGTGTCTGCCACAAGTGCCTGAAGCTCCACCATAATGGCTCTGCTGCCCTCTATAGAGCTTATTACAACCGATCCTGGTGCCATTGATGGTCTGCCGCTTAAAAACATCTCAGAAGGGTTTGTAACCTCTTCTAAGCCATCTTCTGTCATGGAAAAGCATCCAATCTCATTAGTGGATCCAAATCGGTTTTTCACGGCTCTGAGGAGTCTAAAGCCTGCACTTTCATCTCCTTCAAAATAGAGCACTGAATCCACCATATGTTCTAAGGTCTTTGGACCGGCAACTGTTCCTTCTTTTGTAACATGGCCTACTATAAATATTGCCACATCAAGCCTCTTAGCTATCTGCATAAGGCGACTTGTTATCTCTCTTACCTGTGTTACACTTCCTGGCACATTGTCAAGACTTGTATCACACATTGTCTGTATAGAGTCAATTACTACAACTTCAGCTTCGCATTTTTCAATAGCATGCTCAACATTATCAATATCATTATCCGAAAGAAGTATCAGTCTTTCGTCCTGGGCGTGAAGTCTTACACCACGCATCTTTATCTGAGATAATGACTCTTCTCCCGAAACATAAAGGACTTTTGTGTCTTCCTTAACTAGATTACGACACATAAGAAGAAGTAAAGTTGACTTTCCAATGCCTGGATCACCACCTACAAGTACCAGAGAACCTCTTACGATTCCGCCTCCAAGAACTCTGTCTAATTCTTCGATTCCAGTAAAGATTCTTTGTTCTCTCACAACCTCAACTGAAGTTATGCTGGTAGGAACTGCCTTTTCTTTATTTGATACTGCATTATTCTTTCCCCGGCCGATAACTACTTTTTCTTCTACAAATGTATTCCATTGTCTGCACCCCGGACACTGACCCATCCATTTTGCAGATTCATATCCACATTCTTTGCAGAAATAAACTTGTTTTTCCTTTCCCAATTTTTTTCCTCCTGACAAGGGTGTCTAAAAAAAGCCTCTGCATCCTTCTCGATACAGAGGCCTCTATAATTAATTAAATTAATCAACCTTTTCTACTACTACAGCGATCTTATCATTTTCTTCAAGTTCAGCTGATATAGTAAGTTTTCCACCGAGATCAGTCTTCATCTTTCCTACATAAACCTGATCTACATGTACCTTATACTCTGTCTCTGATTCAAGTTCAAGGGTAATCTGTGCATCCTTATCCCCTTCAACTTCAAACATTACTTTTGAAGCATTAGACATATAATTGTGGACTGCAGTTCCTGGAACTGATTCATATAAAAAGCTGCCATTTTTCTCAAGTCTTGTGATCTCACTAAATGTTTTGATCTTATATGCATCTCCGTTGTATTTAAATCCGTCCTGCTTTGTCTTAACTGGTAAACTGTAGTCGCCGAAGCTGAGTGAACCATTTTCTTCTTCACGAATGAGTTCGCTAATTACTGCCATTTTGCCTTGCCTCCTAATACAATCTTGTAATTAAAATGTCTATAAATCTCGTATTGCGAAGAAACCCTCGCCAATGATTTAATTCGTTTTAAGTGTTAAGTCCATTATATTATAAAACTGTATTAAATGCCATTAATTAATTATTTATTTTCTATTAAAAATCACTTTGTCATTCTTTACAGAAATACTTACTGAATCACCAGAATTTATGCGTCCTGAAAGGATTTCCTCAGAAAGTTCATCCTCTACATAGTTCTGGATTGCTCTCTTAAGAGGTCGGGCGCCATATTTAGGATCAAAACCTTTCTTATAAATGAAATCTCTTAAGGTTTTTCCATAAGATATCTTTATATTAAGATTTGCAAAAGCTCTATCCTTTAATTCTTTAAGCATAAGAGATGCAATATCCATAACATTTTCTTTGGTAAGAGCTGAAAATACTACAGTTTCATCAATACGGTTAAGGAATTCAGGTCGAAAGATTCGTTTAACTTCATCCATAACATTATCCTTCATTTCCTTATGACGAAGGGCTGCATCATCTTCCTCTGTTATGAATCCAAGATGCTTTGGCTCCACAATCCTGTCTGCTCCTGCATTTGAAGTCATGATGATTATGGTATTCTTAAAGTCAGCCTTACGTCCCTGAGAATCTGTAATTCTTCCGTCGTCTAATACCTGAAGAAGAACATTAAATACATCAGGATGAGCTTTCTCTATCTCATCAAAAAGAATGACCGAATAAGGATTTTTTCTTACTTTCTCAGAAAGCTGGCCACCTTCTTCAAATCCAACATATCCCGGAGGTGAACCAATAAGTTTTGATACACTCTGCTTTTCCATATATTCAGACATATCAACTCTTATCATACTATTTTCATTTCCAAAGAGAGACGCTGCAAGAGCCTTTGAAAGCTCTGTCTTACCAACACCAGTTGGTCCAAGGAAAAGAAATGAACCAATTGGTCTGTTAGGATCTTTTAATCCTACTCTTCCTCTTCTTATAGCCTTTGAAACTGCATTTACCGCTTCTTCCTGGCCAATGACTCTCTTGTGAAGATTATCCTCTAATTTAAGAAGCTTTGAAGCTTCACTCTGAGTAAGTTTTGCCACTGGGATCTTAGTCCAAAGAGATACAACTTCCGCTACATCTTCTGCTCCAACTACAACAGGTCCCTTGGATCCTCTTCCCGGCCTTGCTGATCTGGCCATCCTCTTCTTATCCTCATCCTCAAGGATAGAACGGATCCTTCTTGCTTCCTCTATATCATCCGTCATTATTGCCTGCTCTAAAGCATCACAATAATCACTTTCATCTTTAAAGACATCTATATCTACTTTGAAATCTTCCATCTTTTTCTTAGCGGAAGCTTCATCGATAAGATCTATAGCTTTATCCGGAAGGAATCTGTCATTTATATATCTTGAAGAAAGATCTACAGCCGCAACTAAAGCATCTCTTTCAATTGAAACATCATGATGTTCCTCATACTTTGATGCAATTCCCTCCAAAATGCTGATAGCCTCTTCTCTTGAAGGTTCATCAACAAATACCGGCTGGAATCTTCTTTCCAATGCAGGATCCTTCTCAATCCTCTTTCTGTATTCATCAAGAGTTGTAGCACCAATAACCTGAATCTCTCCACGAGAAAGAGCCGGCTTTAAGATGTTAGAAGCATCCATGGCCCCTTCTGCTCCACCTGCCCCAATAAGAGTATGAAGCTCATCAATGAAGAGAATAACATTTCCGGCTGCCTTAACTTCTCTAATAGCACCTTTAAGTCTGTCTTCAAACTCACCTCTGTATTTTGAACCGGCCACCATGGCAGAAAGGTCAAGAGAAAGGATTCTCTTACCATCCATTAAACTTGGCACATCGCCTGAAGCAAGGAGCTGAGCTATTCCTTCAACCACAGCTGTCTTACCAACACCAGGTTCTCCCACGAGGCAGGCGTTATTCTTCATTCTTCTGCTAAGGATCTGAAGTACTCTCTTAATCTCTGTTCTTCTTCCAATAACCGGATCAACGCCACCAGCAGCAGCAAGCTCTGTAAGGTCTCTGGTATACTGATTAAGGATTCCCTTTTCAGCCTCTACCTTCTTTTTTCCTCCAGACTGAAAATGATTAAAAGCCTTCTCTGCACCTGATTCAGACAAACCACAAGCCTTATAAACATCAAAAGCTATAGCCTTCATGTTAATACGCATTTTCTGGAATATACGGTATGCCAGATTATTCCCATGATTAATGATAGCAAGAAGAATATGCTCAGTTCCTATCTCATGACAATTAAGAAACTTCGCAGCTTCCGCTGCCATATCAAGAATATCCAGAGTTTTTTTTGAAAAACCGCCAAACCCATCAGTATCCTTAAAAACTTCTTTATCAATACCATTAATAGTTGATTCTAATTTATCTTCATAAACGTTATTCTTTTGTAAAATTATCTGAGCAGTGCCCCCAGCCTTGCAAAGGGCTAAAAGGACATGCTGGCTTCCAACATATCTTTTGTTATTACTGCGGGCATATCTTTCCGCCACTTTTAATACAAAATCTGCTGACTGTGAATATTTATTACTCAAAAATGATTCCTCACTTTTTATTGCTCATCTATTGCCTTACCAATATCATGACGCATATATTTATTATCAAAATCGATCAGTTCTGTTGCCTTATATGCATTTGCTCTTGCTTCGAAAAGATCCTTACCAATAGCAGTTACGCCAAGTACACGTCCGCCATTTGTTACAACCTGACCTTCTTCATTAAATTTACTTCCTGAATGGAAAGCAAAATAATCATCTTTACCCTTAAAGTTTTCAAGACCCTTTATAACAAAGCCCTTCTTATACTCCAATGGATAACCATCTGAAGCCAGCATAACGCAAACTGCAGCATTATCTTCAAATTCAAGATTGATCTTATCAAGAGTTCCATCTGCGCAAGCTTCCATAACATCAATGATGTCATTTTTCATTCTTGGAAGCACAACCTGAGTCTCTGGATCACCAAATCTTGCATTATATTCAAGAACCTTAGGTCCATCAGGTGTAAGCATAAGTCCGCAGAAAAGAACACCTTTAAATTCTCTTCCTTCTGCACGCATAGCATCAATAGTCTTCTGATAAACGTGTGCCTTGCAGAATTCATCAACTTCCTTTGTATAGAAAGGACTAGGTGAAAATGTACCCATTCCGCCAGTATTAAGTCCTGTATCATTATCTCCTGCTCTCTTATGATCCTGAGCTGAAGTCATAGGAAGAATAGTCTTTCCGTCTGAGAAGCAGAGAACTGATACTTCTCTTCCTGTCATAAATTCTTCAATTACGATCTTATTTCCTGCTGTACCGAACTTCTTATCTACCATAAGTTCTTCAACACCTGCCAGAGCTTCTTCTCTTGTCATACAGATAAGAACACCCTTACCAAGAGCAAGTCCGTCTGCCTTAAGAACAACAGGGATCTTACATGTCTTAACATATTCCATAGCAGCCTCTGCATTATCAAACACTTCATATGCTGCTGATGGGATATCATATTTCTTCATAAGGTCTTTAGAGAAAGCCTTTGAAGCTTCAATTATAGCTGCATTTTTTCTTGGTCCGAATGTCTTTATTCCTGCATCAAGGAAAGCGTCTGCAACACCTGCTGCAAGAGGATCATCTGGTCCTACAATAACGAAATCAATGTCTTTTTCCTTAGCAAACTTTACTAGGTTTTCTTTATCCATTACAGAAATATCAACACACTCAGCTAATTCTGCGATTCCTGCATTACCAGGTGCAGCGTAGATCTTATCTACTCTCTTGCTCTTTGCAACAGCCCAAGTGATGGCATGTTCTCTTCCGCCGCCGCCGACTATCAAAACCTTCATTGAACTAATCTCTCCTTTTTACAAACTATGGGTGTCCAGAAAAAACCTGGGCACCCAAATATATTTAAGTTATTTAAGTTTTTGGTTAGCAATCATATCGATAGCCTGTGGAAGGATCTTCCACTCGCAATTCTCCATGATCCTCTTCTGAAGCACTTCCGGTGTATCCCCTGGAAGAACCTCAACAGCCTTCTGCAGGATAATAGGTCCAGTATCCGTACCCTTATCTACAAAATGAACTGTCGCACCTGAAATCTTAACACCTCTTTCAAGAGCTGCCTCATGAACCTTAAGTCCATAAAAACCTGTGCCACAGAATGATGGAATAAGAGAAGGATGGATATTGATTATCTTACCTTCGTATCTGTCTATCATTTCCGGTGGGATAACAACTAAAAATCCCGCAAGCACAATAAGATCAGGCTTATATGAATCTACTTTATTAAGGAATTCCTTATTAAAAATGTCTCTTGACTCGTAATCCTTAGGAGATACAACTTCCCCTTTAATTCCAGCTTTAGCAGCTCTTTCAAGGGCAAATGCATTCTTATTATTACTGATAACACCAACTATCTCAGTATTTGTGATCTGACCATTATTTACTGCATCAATGATCGCCTGAAGATTAGTTCCACCACCAGAAACAAGTACAAGAACTCTTAGCATAAGATTACTCCCTTTTCTCCTGTTACAGCCTCACCAAGGATATAAGCATTTTCACCAGCAGCCTTAAGAGCAGCAACTGTCTTATCAGCATCAGCTGAATCAACTGCAAGTACCATACCGATACCCATGTTATATGTATTATACATTACATGCTCTTCTACCTTACCTTCTGAAGCCATAAGCCTAAAGATTGGAGGAACATCATATGCATTCTTATTGATCTTTGCAGCAATTCCATCAGGAAGCATTCTAGGAATATTCTCATAGAAACCACCACCTGTAATGTGGCTGGCACCCTTGATCACTACTCCGCTTTCCTTAACACTTCTTAAAGCCTTAACATAGATCTTTGTAGGCTCGATAAGAGTCTCACCAAGTGTTCTTCCAAGATCAGGGAAATATCTGTTAAGTGACTTCTCAGACATATCAAAAATCTTTCTAACAAGTGAGAAACCATTTGAATGAACACCACTTGATGCAATACCAACAAGTGTATCACCATTCTTAATATTTGCACCTGTGATAAGATCCTTCTGATCAACAACACCTACTGCGAAACCAGCAAGATCATATTCATCAACAGGGTAGAAACCTGGCATTTCTGCTGTTTCACCACCAATAAGAGCAGCGTCTGACTGTACGCAGCCAGCAGCAACACCGCTAACGATCTGTGCTATCTTCTCAGGATAGTTCTTACCGCAAGCAATATAGTCAAGGAAGAAAAGAGGTTCTCCACCGGCACAAGCGATATCATTTACACACATAGCTACGCAATCGATACCAACTGTATCATGCTTATCAAGTATAAATGCAAGCTTAAGCTTTGTTCCTACACCATCTGTTCCTGAAACAAGTGTTGGGTTTTCCATATCTTTGAACTTTGTCATTGAGAAAGCGCCTGAAAATCCACCAATATTTGTAAGGACTTCCTCACGCATTGTCTTCTTAATGTGCTCTTTGATAAGTTCCACTGACTTGTATCCAGCTTCGATATCAACACCGGAATTCTTGTAATCCATCTGTTTTCCTCCTTAGATGTACCATGTAATTTATCTGGATTATTCTTCCACAACTACTACATCGGAAAATATCCTTCATAATTATAGAAGAAATATACCCTTTTGTAAACCAGTCATTTGACCGGTCGGTCAACAAATACTATAAACATTGAAAAACATATAATTATTTTGAAATTGCTTCGTATATTTCTTTAGTAATATCAGACTTATTCATACAATACAAATGAATACCATTTACATTATGACGAAGGAGATCATCACACTGCCAGATTGCATATTCAATTCCAGCCTGTCTCATACCTTCTGGATCATCTGCATATTTTGCGATAATATTAGAAAGCTTCTGTGGAACTGATGAACCAGAAAGACTCACACTTGTTCCAAGCTGATTTACTTTTGTTATCGGCATGATACCTGCATGTACAGGACAGGTGATGTCATATTTTTTTAAATTATCTAAAAAAGTATAAAACTTTTCATTATCAAAAAACATTTGGGATATAAGGTTTTCAACACCTCTGTCGATCTTATATTTTAAATACTTAAGATCTGTATCTAAATCCTGAGACTCCGGATGAATCTCCGGATAGCAGGCTGCAGCAATCTTAAAATCGCCTTTCTTTTTTATATCATCTATAAGATCTGAAGCATATCTATACTCTCTTGCTTCAAATTTCTCTTCAGACATATCCCTTGGTTTATCGCCACGAAGCGCAAGTATCTGATCCACCTGCTTTCTCTTTAATTCCGAAAGAAGCTCATCTAACTTTTCTTTAGTCATACCAGCTGCTGTCATATGAGCAAGAGGCTGAACTTCGCAGATATTCTTTATATAAGACGCAATGGTGGCAGTTTTCTTTGAATTACTTCCACCAGCTCCATAAGTTACACTTATAAAATCCGGTCTTAAATCGGTTATCTCATCCAAAGTTCTGAAGATATCATACATATCATCATTTCTTTTTGGAGGAAATACCTCACATGAAAATACTACATCTTCTCCTGTATATTTATTCTTAAACATCTTAATTCCCCTTATTTTAACAGGCTTTCCATAATGTTATACACATCAGGAAATTTCTTTCTCATGTTCATTGGTTTAAAATCTTTATCTAAAAATGCATGACTTGTCATAGCTGTGTGTTTAAGAGCATCTGTTTTTGCATCCCTTATCTCATAATCAAGAGAAAACTTCACTGAACTAAGAGTCTTAAATTCAGGAATGATGATTATCTCATCCCCATAATGTATTGCATCTCTATAATAATCATGGAGTTCAAGAACAGGGATTATAATCCCCATTTCCTCCAATTTATCATAAGAAAGACCGGCCTGATTCATAAGATCAAGTCTTGCTTCTTCCAAAAATCTGGCATAATTTGAGTGATGAACCACGTGCATCTGATCTGTCTCATAATAATTTATCATTCTTCTATATGGTTTAATTTCCATTATTCAAAATCTCCATAATCAGAAACTTCATCTTTTAAGATTTCTTTTTTCTCTTTTTCAATCTTTGATTTAGCTTCTCTTACCGCTTCTTTAATCGGCTCACGTTTTCTAACTTTGATATCTAAGCTTTCCGCATGCTTTTCTATTGTCTTCTTTACAGATCTGTCTGGATTAATCTCTTCTCTGTCCTTTGTCTTATCCTTTGAAAGATCAGGCTTTCCATCCTCATCAAAGCTTATCTCTAACTGGATTGTTTTATCCTTATCAAGTATTCTCTGTTTTTCTCTTTCACGATATAATTCATTTGAAAGAAGCTGGCTTATCTCTAAGATCTGACTGTATCTGTCTGTAGCTGAAAGCTCATCAAGGTTCTTCATAAGCTCAGCTTTATTTTCTGATACACTGTCAATCTTTTGCTTAAGAGTAGTTCTTACTCTTTCATATTCCTGTTCAATCTTTTCATAAGCATCATTTACAAGATGATCTACTTCTGTAAGCATTTCATCTGTATAAATAAGAGATGCCGCATAAATGTCATTCGCTGTACGAAGAGCTAACTTTTCATCTCTTGCAAGATCTGACTGTTTAAATGAAGGTGGTTCATTAGCTCTTCTCTTGGAAACACGGATACGACTGGCTGACTTTTCTGCCTCATAAAGTATCTCTGCAGCCTCTTCCTTAGCTTCATTTATTATACGTGCCTGCTTATCTGTAACTTCTCTATAAACTTTCATCTCACGGGTAACAGCATCCGAAAGATTTTCAAGAAGAACAAGCATCTCTTCACTGTTTACCTGCACCATCCCCTGACTAAGAGGAACATTTTTCGCATTTTTAACTATATTCTCAAGTCTGGAAATTATAAGAGAACTTCTGTCTTTAATCTCTCTTTTTTTCTCCACAGGCTCTTTGTTTCTTTCTAACTCTTCTATTTCTTCATTTTTGATATTCTTGTCACTATTCTTTGCCATAAATTATCTCTTTCTATACTTTAATAATCCATTCATGGTATAAGTCATCATATAGAATAATCTTTCCGTGAACTTAAGTCCAATCCTCTTATAAGTATTATAATTTAGAATTGCTGAATTAAATTTATTTCCTGATTTACTGCCCGGACGGACTCTGTAATAAAGCAGCGGCATATTAATACCCGCAGCATATCTGTTATCTCTGAGAATTTCCAGCCAGCAGGCATAATCCTCATGAAGCTTACCATCCTTCATAGGATATTTAAGAAATAAATCCTTCTCAATAAGTACCGATGAGCAATTGATCTGGTTGGTATGAAGGAGCTTCTTATATGTAACAACCTTTTTACATCCTATATAGACTCCTACATCCTTTCCTTTTTCATCAATAAGACTTCTGCCTGTAAATACTATGGCAGGACTCATATCCGCAACTTTAAATGTTTCCATAACCTTCATTTCTTTATGAAGTTTATCTCTGTTCCAGATATCATCACTGTCAAGGAATGCAATATACTTTCCATTTGCATTCTCTGCTCCTAAATTCCTTGCAAGAGCAGCTCCAAGGTTTGTCTCCGATGGAACTATATTTATCTTCTTTTTGTATGCTTTATTATTAAGGATTGGCAATGTTCTGTCTAAAGTAAGACCATTATCAACTATAATTATCTCCCAATCCTGATATGTCTGTTCAACAACTGATCTGATAGTATCTTCTATCGTACTATTACTCTTAAAGCATGGTATTATAACGCTTACCATATCAAACCTCACCTGATAAATATTTCTTCAAATATTTAAGCCCGTTTATTATATCACAAGTTTTTATAATCTCCAATAAAAAAGCCTGTGGCAAGAACTTAAAGTTATATCTCTACAACTTTAAGTTCCACCCCAGGCATTAATAAATCTTATCTCTCGTCCCCAATTTCAAAGAGTAATTCTTCATAAGTTGGAATTGGCCATGCATTTTTTGCAACCATATCTTCAAGCTGATCTGCTGGAAGTCTTACAGAATCAAATGCATCAAATACCACTTCCTTATAGTAATAAGCCCACTTCTTAACATCATCCATATACTGAGGAGCCTTTTCAAGCTTCTTAGAAAGCGCATCGGTTGCCTTCTTAAGCTCATCAACCTTAAGTTCGATATCCTGAATGATACCTTTCTGAACCTTAGGATCGATGCCGTTTGCTGAGATATCTGCAGCTTCCTTGGCAAGTGTACCTTCGTATTTAAGGATGGCAGGAAGTAATTCCTTATTGACCATATCTACCATAACAAGAGCTTCAATGTTGATAGCTTTAGCATATCCCTCATAATCGATTATTGCTCTTGCATCAAGTTCTACCTTTGAGAGAACGTTCATTCTCTTAAATAATTCTACTGATTTTTCGTTATTTATATACTGAACACAGTCTACCATGTGCTTAATATTTGGAAGCCCACGTCTTGCAGCTTCCTCAACCCATTCATCTGAATATCCGTCTCCATCAAAGAGGATACGTCTGTGTTCCTTAAATGTCTTTCTTACATACTGCTTGGCAGCTTTCTCGAAATCCTTAGCTTTTTCAAATTTGTCAGCAACTTTGCAAAGCTCATCAGCCACAATAGTATTAAGAACTGTAGCCGGCTTAGCACAAGGCTGTGATGAACCTACCATACGGAATTCAAACTTATTTCCAGTGAATGCAAATGGAGATGTTCTGTTACGATCTGTTGCATCTACTGTAAATGTAGGAAGTGTTGCAACACCAGAATCATAAACCCTTGTCTTTGTAAAGCTCTTAGCCTTACCCTTCTTTATGATCTGATCTACCATACTCTCAAGTCTCTCACCAAGATAAATTGAAATGATAGCTGGTGGTGCTTCCTGTGCTCCAAGTCTATGTTCATTACCAACACTGGCTGCTGATGCGCGGAGAAGTTCAGCATTATTATCTACTGCTGCAAGGATTGCTGCAATAAATACCTGGAACTGAAGATTATTCTCAGGATCCTTTGTAGGATTAAGAAGGTTCTCTCCATCAGATGTAGAAAGTGACCAGTTATTATGCTTTCCTGATCCATTTATACCCTTGAATGGCTTCTCATGAAGAAGACAAGCAAGTCCATGTCTTGCTGCAACCTTCATAATTGTTTCCATTACAAGCTGGTTATTATCATTGGTTATATTTGTATCATTATAAATGACCGCAAGTTCGCACTGTCCAGGAGCAACTTCATTATGCTGTGTCTTAGCAAGGATACCATACTTCCAAAGCTCATCATTAAGATCACTCATGAAGATAAGAACTTTATCCTTGATACCTGCATAATAGTTATCATCTAATTCCTGTCCCTTAGGAGCTGCCGCACCAAAAAGTGTACGTCCTGCTAATTCAAGATCTTCACGCTTTTCATATTTCTTCTTATCTACAAGGAAATATTCCTGCTCAGCACCATTATTAGAAATGATCTTGCGAGGCTCTTTGCCGAAGAATTTAAGGACTCTCTTAGTCTGCTTATCAATTGCTATCATTGAACGAAGAAGTGGAGTCTTATTATCAAGAGATTCACCTGTGTAAGATGTGAATACTGCTGGGATACATAAAACCTTTGTTCCGTCAGGTGTATCCTTAACGAAAGCTGGTGATGTACAATCCCACGCTGTATAACCGCGGGCACAAGATGTATTTCTAAGTCCACCAGAAGGGAATGATGAAGCATCACTTTCTGCACGAAGTAATTCCTTACCAGAGAATTCCATAAGAACTTCTCCATCTTTAGTACCATTTACGAAAGAGTCATGCTTCTCTGCTGTACCATTATTAAGAGGCTGGAACCAGTGAGTATAGTGAGTAGCACCGAGGCTTATAGCCCACTCCTTCATAGCCTTTGCAACTGTATCAGCTATTGAAGTATCAAGAGGTTCTCCATAGTCGATAGTATTCTTAAGTGACATATAGACATCCATAGGGAGTCTATCCTTCATTACGGCATCATTAAATAAATATGAGCCAAATAATTCTGGAACATTGATGTTTGACATATTCAATCCTTCCTTTTTCCTCTTTTAATCAGACATAAACTAAAATATCGTAAGTTAGAGAATAAATCAAGTAGATATATAACCAAAATTTCTTAATAAAATTAAGTGTATTGTATTAATTACGTTAAAAAAACGGTAAACCAAAAGGTTTACCGTTTGAAAAATCCTTATGAAATTAGCCTCTCTTTAAGAAATCAGGAATCTTTATGCTCTGATTACCGTTTGTCTTAAGAGGTGTAGCTTTTCTTTCTAAAGCACTGTCAACATCCTGAACTGGAGTTACATTTGTATCTGCCTGTGCCTGACCATTAAGATTGATACTTACTGGAACTGCACGTGCACCTGACTTTCTCTCATTTGAGAATGTAGGATTCTTAACCTGGAGAGAATCATTACTCTTAGATGGAATTGAAATCTTTGATGTGATCTTTGGAGATGCGTCCTTAGATTCAATACCTGTTGCAATGATAGTAATACTTACATCATCACCTGTTGCATCATTATCAACTGTACCGAAGATGATATTTGCTTCTTCACCGGCAACTTCTGTAAGATATGTGATAGCATCGTATGCTTCAACGATACCAACATTACCTGAGAAGTTAACGATGATATCTGTAGCACCGCTGACTGTTGTCTCAAGAAGTGGTGAATCCATAGCTTCCTTAATAGCATCAACTGCTTTATTATCTCCACTAGCCTTACCGATACCGATATGAGCGATACCCTTATCTCTCATAACTGTCTGGATATCAGCAAAGTCAAGGTTGATAAGACCTGGCTTATTGATAAGGTCTGTGATACCCTGAACACCCTGCTGAAGAACTTCATCAGCCTTCTTTAAAGCATCAGGAATACTTGTTCTCTTATCGCAGATCTGAAGGAGCTTATCATTTGGAATAACGATAAGTGTATCTACATTTTCTCTTAATTTTGCAATACCATTATTGGCATTGTTCATACGAGGTCTTCCCTCGAATGTGAATGGCTTTGTTACAACTGCAACTGTAAGAATACCTAAGTTTCTTGCAATTTCTGCAACAACAGGTGCAGCACCTGTACCTGTTCCGCCACCCATACCGCATGTTACGAATACCATGTCGGCATCTTTTATAATATCATTGATCTCTTCTCTATTTTCTTCAACAGCACTTGCACCGATCTCAGGCTTAGCTCCAGCTCCAAGTCCTTTTGTAAGCTTTTCACCAATCTGAATCTTAGTTGTAGCACGGCTAAGAGCCAGTGCCTGCTTATCTGTATTAATAGCTATAAGTTCAACACCTTCAACATTTTCATCGATCATTCTGTTTACAGCATTGTTTCCTGCTCCGCCCACACCGATAACAAGAATTCTTGCAGGTGCCTTTTCGTCGTTTGACTTAATTTCTAGCAAGGTCTTATCCTCCTTAAATATAATTACTTTCTTCAAGTTATATTCTAATAGTCATACTATGACAATGATATAATTTTTTTGACAATTTATCAATAAAAACTTTATTTTTCTTTAAAAGTAGCCATTGATTCTGAGCTATCGAAGTCCTTCATATAAAGGACTCCTTTCTTATTACCAAGGCCCTCTAAAATACTGTTAAGATTCATTAACTGCACTGAAATATTCTTACCATCACCAAGCTGAACCTCAATACCATTGCACATTACCACAATTTCCTGATCTGATGTAAATAATATTTCATCAATTCCAAGGTCATATTTATCTATCAACTGGGTAATCTTTAGAATAATGTCAAATTTCTTCTTATCATCAAGAGGAAGTTTTTCTCCTCTTTCCCAGTTTTCAAAATCCAGACCTCTTATACAAGGAACACTTTCATTTTTCTTATCTGAAGTATCAAGAACAACTCCATTCTTATCAAAATAAATATAATGCTCCATATATTCAAAGCATCCGGCAGTTGATTTCTCATAAACATCAACCACCACTTTATTTCTACCATCAAACGAAATATTTACTTTCGATACAAATGGTATATCATCAACGCCCTTCATCTTGATCTTAAGATAAAGCAGAAGCGTATTATTCATGGGAGCCATATTTTTAACCGTCTCCACCACCGCTTCTTCTGACGACATTTCACACCCTGTTACTTTAACCTCTTTTAACGGGAATAAAAGAAGCACTAAACCACACGCAACCACTAAAATGATCACTAAAGCCAGTAAAACCTTTTTCATCATACTGCTTCAATCACTCCTTTACCCTGTCTTTTTGAAATCGGAACTATGTGTCTTGATACCCCTAATGCAATCCCCATCTCAGCCAGCAAGAATACCATGGATGTACCTCCGTAACTTATAAACGGAAGTGGAACACCAGTATTAGGAATAACATTTGTTACTACGCTGATATTAACCGTGGCCTGCAAAGAAATATGAGCAATTATACCAACTGCAAGAAGTGCACTGAATCTGTCAGGTGCTCCTTCTGCAATAAGCTTCAGTCTCCATATAAGCACAATGAATGAAAATATAATAATGGCTGCTCCTATAATTCCAAGTTCTTCACAAATAGCCGCAAAGATCATATCATTATGGGCTTCAGGAATATTTCCCAGCTTCTGATACCCCTGTCCCAAGCCTTTTCCAAATAAGCCTCCGGAACCAATGGCATATAAAGACTGCATTGTCTGATATCCATCGCCCTTTACATCCGGATGAAGCCAGGCTCTTATTCTTCCCAATCTGTACTGCTGAGTCAGAATAAAAATGGTTCCGCCTACAGCTCCTACACCGCCTACAATAAGCAGATAGACGATTTTCGGAGTAGCAACAGCCCATATTACAACCACAATACCTGCACAAATGATAGCTGTACTAAGATTTGATATAGCAATAAGTCCAACAGTAAATATCGGTATCAAAAAGAGCAACGCTGTAGTTTCAAGATTTTTCAGGTCTGCCGGATATCTGCTGCAGATATAAGCTGTATAAATAACCAGACCTACTTTACAGATTTCTGAAGGCTGAAATGAAATAAAGCCCAAATCTATCCATCTTTTTGAACCATTAACCTCTGAACCAATGAGCGGAACCAGCGCTACAAGCAGCATGGACACTGCCATAGCTACACGAGCCAGTTTGTAATAATATTTGTAATTAATCTTTGAAACAACTATCATTACAATGCATCCAAATCCCGCAAATATCAGCTGCCTTTTTGCAAAGTAGCTGGCATTTCCATAATCATATAGAGCATTTACTGAACTTATACTGTAAACCATAAGAATGCCCACAGCACAAAGGAAGATTACAATGAACAGACACGGATAATCAAAATAGGTACTTTTCCTGACAAAGAAAGGTATCTTCTTTTTTCTATTCGTTTTTTCCAAACCTATCACTCCTCAAGTTCTCTAACATATTCTTTAAAGAGCTCACCTCTTTCTTCATAACTCTTGAACTGATCCCAGCTTGCACAGGCAGGAGATAGAAGAACTGTATCTCCTTCATTTGCATTCTCATAGCAGAACTTTACAGCTTCTTTAAGATTGTCCTTAAATACAATATCATTAAAGCCATGGCGTTTTGCACATTCTGCAATTGCTGGCGCCGTAACACCAATCAGCACCAGGAATCTCACTTTTCCATCAAAAGCTTCAATCCACTCATCATAGGTAGATTTTTTATCATATCCTCCGCCGATAAGAAGTGTTGGAGTTGTCATAGCCTTAATGGCTTTAATAGCCGCATCAGGATTTGTTCCCTTAGAGTCATTATAATATCTGACTCCCTTTACATCCTTTACATATTCAATTCTATGTTCAACTCCCATGAAGTTTTGAACTGTTTTCTTTATCACATCTGATGGAATATCCATAAAATGTGCCACTGCAGCTGCAGCAAGTACATTTTCTACATTATGATCTCCCGGAATCTTTATATCACTTATATCCAGAAGTACCTCTTCTTTACCATCCCATTTACAGACAATATGTCCGTCCTTGACAAATACACCGTCGCTAAGTTCCTCAACTCTGCTGAACCATACGATACGTGCCTTCTTTACAAGATTCGCTCTCTTCTTTGTCTCAGGATCATCGAAATTTAGAACAATATAATCATCTTCTGTGGCATTTTCCTGAATACGGAACTTGCATGCCGCATAATTATCAAATGTATAATGGCGATTAAGATGATCAGGCGTAAGATTAAGGATTGCTGATACATGAGGTTTAAATGTATGTACAGTCTCCAACTGGAAAGAACTAATCTCCGCCGCAACCAGAGTCTTTTCTGTTGTCTTATCAGCATAGGTGGTAAATGGTGTTCCTATATTTCCAACTACTATTGTATCTTCGTTGTAATTCTTAAAGATCTCTCCAACCAAAGTAGTTGTTGTAGTCTTTCCATTAGTTCCTGTGATACCAGCGATACAACCCTTATTAAAATGATTCGCCAGTTCTATCTCACCCCAGATAGGCATTACCTCTCTGGCTTTATTTACGAATTCTGCATCACATGGAATACCCGGTGAAAGTATCATAAGCTCAGAAGAATTAAGAAGTTCATCTGTAAGATCTCCCACTACAACTTCCGGCTTTTCACCCTCAAATTTATTAAGCAGTTCCTCTACATTTAAATCCTTATTCTGATCATATATAGTAACCTTTGCATTATTTCTAAGCAAAAGTTTTGCTGACTGAATCCCACTCTTACCTGCCCCTGCGCAGATTATATTCTTCTCAAACATTTTTTCCTCCTAAAGTGCCGCTAAAGCAATAAAACATGTGATTACTGTAACCACAGTAAAAAGCATAACTATTCTTGTTTCTGACCATCCATCAATCTCAAATGAAAGATGGATCGGAGTCATTTTAAATATTCTCTTTCCATGAGTAAGTTTAAAATATGTTACCTGCATCATAACTGATACTGTCTCTACGAGATAAGCAAAAGCTATAAGGATAACTATAAGTGGCTGTTTTAAAACAAGAGCTGATGAAGCAACAAATCCTCCCAGAGCCAGAGCTCCTGTATCACCCATGAATATCTTCGCAGGATGAGCATTAAAAAGAAGAAATCCAAGAAGTCCTCCAAGCCATGCTGCTGTAATAGGTGATATACCAGCTTTATAAATAAATGAAGCTATGGTAAGAAATGTAGCAATTACTGATGTTACTGAACCAGCCAGTCCATCAATGCCATCATTTAAATTAGAACCATTTACAGTTCCAAGGATCATGATAAATACAAGGATATAATAGAAAATTCCAAGCTTATATTCTCCATCAAGGAAAGGCACCTTGATCTTTGTATCATAGCCCATGACTAATTTTAAATACGCGATAACTCCCACTGCAATAACTATCTGTCCGATGGTTTTTTCAAGTGGTTTCATTCCCTCGCTCTGTTTCTTAAATAATTTTTTTGAATCATCTATACAACCTATTATAGCAAAACCTGCTGTAGCAATAAGTATAGGGACTATATTTGGAAACTTAGGAATATAAAAAACTGAAACCAAAATGACAGCTGATATAAATCCAACTCCACCCATTGTAGGTGTTCCGGCTTTCTTTAAATGTGCTTCATATTCTTCTTCTCTCTCATACTGGCCTATCTTCTTTTTGATTAAAAATGGTATAAGCTTTTTTGTGATAACTGTGCTTATTACAAATGCAACAAGCATCGGAAGTAAAGCTTCAATAAATAAATATCGTGTCATCATTCTTCTTCTTTCTATTAATAATTCTTTTTAAAATCATAAGGCTTACTCATCAGAATCCGTATCTTCCTCTGACATTTCCTCGCTGTCAGATTCTTCAGAATCCGTGTCTTCCTCTGACATTTCCTCGCTGTCAGATTCTTCAGAATCTGTATTCTCTCCAGAACTTTCCTCAGTATTCTCAGTATCTCCAGCACTCTCAGTACTTTCAGTTGTATTCTCTTTTCTATCTATCTCATCAGTATCTGTTGATTTATAGATATTAAGATAAGGGAAAAGGTCCTCTGAAATTCTTCTAAATGTTTCTGTTGAAGCCGGGCTGTAATCAGCAAGTCCATCTCCCGGTTCGTTTACTGTTACATAAATTACAACCTGAGGATTATCAACTGGCGCAAATCCAATAAATGAAAGAATATACTTTCCATCATCTCTTTCGCTGGATCCTTCTTTAAATTTCTCAGCTGTACCGGTTTTACCACCGATCTCGTAGCCTTCCTGTTTAACTCTCCAACCAGTACCATTTTCAACAACACCCATAAGCATCTGTCTCATCTGCTTTGATGTTGCCTCAGAAATTGTTCTTCTCACCAGGATCTTATCGTAATTTTTAACAACATTTCCATTGGAATCAAGAACCTGCTTAACTATATGTGGCTGATAATAATATCCGCCATTTATAACTGAGCAAAAAGCTGTTCCTATCTGTATCATGGTAACAGTAACACCCTGACCAAATGAAGAAGTTGCCAGTTCTACAGGTCCAAGATTTTCCTTATCATAAATGATAGCGCTTTCTTCACCCTGAAGATCAATCCCGGTATACTGTCCGAAGCCAAACATCTTCTGGTATTTATCAAATGTAGTACTGCCCTCCATTGCAGCTATATGCATAAGGCTTACGTTACAGGAACTAGCCAAAGCACTTCCTACATCCACTGTTCCATGGCCTTCATGATTATGGCAGTATATCGGATAAGGCCAGCCATCTACCATAAGACTACCACCACATTCAAAGGTCGTATTTGGTGTTATAACCGCATCATCCAGCGCACCAGAAATAGTAAATGTCTTATATGTTGAACCAGGTTCAAATGCATCACTGACTGTAAAGTTACGCCAGAGCTTATTTAAAGCAGCAATCATTTCTTCATCAGAAACATTTTTTCTATGCTGCTCAAATTCAGCATCTGTCATAGTAGCATACTGATATCTTGTTGCACCATAATCATAAGGATTGTTGCAATTATACTGATGTGAATTATAAAGCGCAAGAATTTCTCCGGTATTTGGATTCATAACAAGAACTGAAATATTCTTTGCCTTAAGTTCCTTATTATACTCCTCAACGTTTTCCTGCACAATACGTTGCACTTCTATGTCAATTGATGTAACAAGAGTATTCCCATCTTTAGGAGCTTCTGTCTCATATGCAACGCTTCCGTCACTCTTTGTATATGAATAAGATCTTCCATTTTCGCCTGAAAGAACCGAATTATATTCACCTTCAAGGCCACCGTATCCAACCAGGCCATTATCTTCAACTGTATATCCTAAAACATGACAAGCCAGTTCATTATTAGGATAGTATCTGTCATATCTTAATTCGAAATTTACACCTACAATATTATTTCCTTCTGCAGTTTTACAGAACTCTTTAAAATCCTTAACCTTCTGTGCATCAACATCTCTCACAACCGGATAGTAATAGGAATCCTTATTTTGCAGAGCGGCATCAAACTGTTCATCTGTAACACCAAAAAATTCTTTAACTGCTTTTCTTGTAGGTTCTTTATACTTATCTTTTTCAAGAATATTCTTTGGCTCAAGTATTACTTTATAAAGCATCCTGTCAGTAGCAAGGACCGTTCCGTTACAGTCAATTATATCTCCTCTCTTGTAGGGGATTGTCTTACTATCTGACATTCTCATCTGCTGGATTGCTTCCGAGTATTCCTTACCATGCTTTATATTTATTCTAACAATATTTCCCAGGAGCAGAGCCATCACAAGAGTTACCGCTACAACATAACGATTGAGATATTTTCTCATTCGTTTTATAAGCACCTTCCTTGTCTTCCTCTTCGCTGGAATTCTCCTTCTTCTATCTTCCATCAAAAGCCACCTTAAAAAAATTAGTTCCTTGAAGCAGATTTAGTTATCTGCTTCAGGAACATCATTAAACTGGTTTACATAGTCTTCATTTGCTGGTTCATAATAGCTGATCTGTCCTTTTTCAGAATACACCATTCCAAGTTCAGTCAATGCTATATTTTCAATATCTTTAAGAGTGTACATCTTGTTGATGTTCTCCTCTAAAATCGCATTATCAGTTTTAGCCTGCTGAATCTGACTCTGGAGTTCAGCGATATGGCTCCTTTGCTGTTTGATCTTTGACTCAGTATAAATGATCATTGAGCAACATAAAACAACAGCAAAAACAAGTGAAATAGCAAGTAATGTAAAAGCTGGTGTAAATGCAAGGGATGCTTCAGCCTTTCTTGCTGCTGAAGGATGTGTTACAGGAGCCTGTTTTACACGTCTTCCTGGTTCTGGAGCACTTGGTCTTCTTTTTGGACTTGTGCTGTAATGATCAATACTTCTGATAGTACTACCGTCAACATAATATCTTCTCTTTGGGCTGCTATTATTCATAATCATCTTCCCCTTCTTATCTTCTTTCAAATACCCTTAACTTCGCACTCTTAGATCTAGGATTTTCCTCAAGTTCTTCAGCATCCGGAATTATAGGTTTACGGGTTACAACTTTGCCCTTGGATTTTCTGTTACATACACAAACAGGAAATTCAGGTGGACAAATACAAGGGTTCTCAGCAGTTTTCATTCTCTGCTTAACTATTCTGTCCTCTAATGAATGGAAAGTGATGATACAAAGTCTTCCCTTCGGCTTTAACATATCGATCATTCCATCAATAGAATTCTCAAGAACTGAAAGTTCATGATTAAGCTCTATTCTTATGGCCTGATAAGTACGTTTTGAAGGATGTCCCCCCTCACGTCTTGCCTTTGCCGGAATAGCATTTTTTATGATCTCATTCAGTTCAAATGTCGTCTTAATTCTCTTTATTTCTCTGGCCTTAACTATATGTTTGGCAATATTTTTAGCAAATGGATCTTCTCCATACTCTTTTATCACCCTATATAATTCCTGCTCAGAATAATCATTGATGATATCTTCTGCAGTATATGGACTGTCCTGATCCATTCTCATATCAAGTGGAGCATCCATCCTGTATGAGAATCCTCTGTCACCGTTATCAAACTGATAAGATGAAACTCCAAGATCAAGCAGGATCCCATCAACTTTATCAATTCCAAGATCATTTAAAACAGCATCCATATTAACGTAATTACTCTTAACTACATTTACTCTGCTGTCATTTAATCTTTCTTTTGCTGTCTTTATCGCATCATTGTCCTGATCAAGACATATAAGTCTTCCATCCGGTCCCAAATGAGAAAGGATGACACTTGAATGTCCGGCCCCACCAACGGTTCCATCTACATAAATGCCATCTTCCTTTATAGAAAGGTTCTCTATAACCTGATCAAGCATTATGGATACATGTTTGAATTCCATTTATAGTGTTCCTTTCTTATATATCGATATCTAAATCTTCTGCGATTCTAACAACATCATCTCTCTGCTGTTCAAGTGAAGGATGTGTTTCACGGTAAGTCTCTGCATTCCAGATCTGAGCCTTCTTACCAAGACCGATCACGATTACTTCCTTACCAAGATTTCCCATCTCCATCTGTTCCTGAGGGATTGTGATACGTCCCTGAGAATCCAGTTCGAAATCAGCAGCGTTACTGTGGAAATACATCTTAAGTGCTCTATATTCCTTCTTTGAATCAGGAAGTCTGTCCAGCTTTTCTGTAAATATTGCCCACTCTTCTGCTGAATAAACATCAATACAATTATCAAAGCTGGCTGCAAGCACTATCTTTGATCCAAGATCATCACGTAACTTAGAAGGGATGATAAGTCTGTTTTTAGCATCTAAAGTTCTTGGAAATTTTCCATTCATACATGTCATAACTTATCTTCCTCCTTTCGTAATAATCTCTTCTCAAAAAAATATTTAATCAAAATGCGGAAAATGTTGCAGCGGATTATTCTCCACTTTCCTCCATAGGGTATACTTTTTCCCCCATTTCTCTCCACATACATTATATTATCTTAAAAAAAAACATTTTTCAAGGACGAAAGCTGCTGTTTTTAGTTAAAATTAGCCAATAATATTTTCCCATTTTTATCAGAATTGCATAAAAAAAGAATCGCAGTTGCGCGATTCTTCTAAATCTTGTGGTGTCCACACATAGACACACTATATCTAGTTTTTGATATAAAAAACTCGTTTTTATCAGGATTTTTCACCCCATTTTTACTTATTTTTATACCCTGGGGAGGAAGGTGGGGAGGATTTATCCATAGAATTTTACCTGCGGGGAGGAAGGTGGGGATTTTGGTTTTGATAGAGAGAGACAGAAAATCCCCCCGCTCAAAGATTATATAGCCATAAAAAAATCTCCCCACCGAAACTCAGTGAGGAGATTAACATCATTCATATATAGATTTTTATTTTCTTAAGAATCAAACCACTCTATGACACTTAGGCTCTTTACCTTTTTTAATAGAAATATAATTATAAAGCAATGCAGCAAATGCAACCACAAAGCATGCGAGTCCCACAAGCTGGCTTATCTTAAAAGGACCTACCATAAGCGAATCTGTTCTAAGTGCTTCAACTAAAAATCTTCCAATTCCATATCCCGCCACATAGAAAAGTGCCAGTTCTCCATCGAACTTCTTCTTTTTTCTATAGCAGAAAATAAATATAAGAAGCATCAGATTCCATAAACCCTCGAAAAGGAACGTCGGCGTAACAGTTATACACGTCACACCATTAACAACTTCCGGATTCTGAATCATTTCCTTGGAAATGATACCTGCATTGACCATATACTGATAATATCCATGCTGCTCATAATAGCTTACTGGAATTGCCATTCTATAAAATGCATTTGTATATGTTCCAAAGGCCTCTCTATTAAAGAAGTTCCCCCATCTTCCAAGAATCTGTCCCACAAATACACCCATTGCAATAGTATCTGCAAACAAAGGAAGATAAAGCTTCTTCTTTTTGGTATAGATGACTGCCACCAATACACCGGTTATAAGTCCACCGTAAATAGCAAGTCCACCATTTCTTATGTTTATCATATCAAGAAGCGTCTGTCCTACGCTTTTCCCAGGAGCAACATATTCTTTCAGGTTAAACAGCACATAATAAAGTCTCGCTCCAACAATGACCGGAGCAATCATCCAAAGAAGATAATCCACATAATCATCTGCATTCTGTCCACTTCTCTTAGCATCTTTGCATGCTATAAGCAGAGCAAGCAAAAATCCGGTAGTGATGACCAGGCCATAGAGTTTAACCTCAAAACCAAATATAGTAAAGCCCGAAGGAACATTTGAAAATCCTATTCCCATACCTGGGAAATATATTCCATCCATTTAAAACCTAACCTCTATTTTTCTAAACAAGTACTAAGTAAAGTCCCTAGTATAACGTCACTTAAATAACTAGATTGAATGCTATACCAGATCTTAATTAGACATTAAACTTGAAAAGAACTACGTCGCCGTCTTTCATAACGTATTCTTTTCCTTCCTGTCTAACAAGTCCCTTTTCCTTAGCTGCTGTCATACTTCCGCAGTTGATAAGATCATCATAGCTTACGATCTCAGCCTTGATGAATCCTCTCTCGAAATCTGAGTGGATCTTACCTGCAGCCTGTGGAGCCTTTGTTCCTTCTGTAATTGTCCATGCTCTTGTCTCAGACTCACCAGCTGTAAGATAAGAAATGAGACCAAGAAGCTTATAACTTGCCTTAATAAGCTTATCAAGACCTGATTCTGCAAGTCCCATATCCTGAAGGAACTCTGCCTTTTCATCATCGTCAAGCTCTGAGATTTCCTCTTCCATTCTTGCTGAAACAACAAAAACCTCAGATTCATTTTCAGCTGCATACTTTCTAACCGCTGCAACATGAGGATTGTTTGCACCATCATCAGCCATATCATCCTCGCCAACATTTGCGGCGTAGATAACAGGCTTAGCTGTAAGAAGGTTGTATTCCTTCATAAATGCCTCTTCGTCTTCATCCTCTGTTTCAAAGCTCTTAGCAAGCTTTCCTTCTTCAAGGTGCTTCTTAAGTCTTTCGATCATCTCTACTTCCTTAGCAGCAGCCTTATCATTTCTTGCAAGCTTAACCTGCTTTGCATATCTTCTATCAAGGACTTCAATATCAGCAAAAATAAGCTCGATATTGATTGTCTCAATATCTCTGATAGGATCAACTGATCCTTCAACATGGATAACATCTGTATCTTCAAAGCATCTTACAACATGCACTATAGCGTCTGTCTCACGGATATTTGCAAGGAACTGATTTCCAAGTCCTT